>JBKHKF010000199.1:0-5531 GCA_046537745.1 Anaerolineales bacterium
CCGGTAGAGATTGCACTTCTTGGCGATGGATGATAATTCTGGGATGATTCTGCAGCCGCTCCGTGACCGCCTGGCTGAACCCATCCCGGTCCACCGCCAACGCACTGCCGGCAGGTACGGCATGCGATCGAGCAATAGAAAGAAGGAGAGAACCCAGGTGGTCCAATTCATGCATCAGAATGCCCGAGGCCCTGTCCTCAAGCTGCGAGCCCAGCGAGTTCGAACACACTAGCTCGCCCAGCTGATCGCTTACATGGGCACCGGTCGGTCTGACAGGACGCATTTCGTAGAGGTCGACGACTAAGCCTCGCTCAGCGCATTGCCAGGCAGCTTCACTGCCTGCGAGACCGCCCCCCACAATCATTACCCGCTTTTTCACCATGCCCGCTATTCTAGCATAGGGGCTTTGGCATACATCTTGCAACCTTGTTGCGCAGTACGTAACCGTCCTGTATACTCTCGGCGAGGTAAACATGTTGCAAGTTCAAAGCCAACGCATAGAGCCGCTGACCACCGCCCACCTGGCGCAGACCATGAGCCTGCTCGTGCTCAACCAGCAGGACCTGCAGGGTCGCGTGATGCAGGAACTCAACGAAAATCCTGCATTGGAACTGGTGGAGGATCGGGTGTGCCCTAGTTGTCATCGTCGCCTGGCTCATCCTGGCCCTTGCCCTATCTGCACCTTACAACAGAACGGCGAAGAGCCCATCGTATTCACCTCGCCCAAGGATTCATACCGCAGCTCCCACAGCCGCGGCAGCCGTGTCGCCAACACCTCGCAAGAGCTGCCCGAGCGCGAACCGGCCGCTCCGGAGGACTTGGCCATTCACGTGCTCCAGCAGCTGGCCTCCGAGATCGAAGGGGAGGAGCGCGGTCTGGCCGCCTACGTCATGGCCAGTCTGGACGAAAATGGTTTCTTGAGCGATCCGCTGCCGATGATGGTGCGAGCGACCCGTTCATCGCTTTCGCAGCTGCAGCGGATCATTGATTTGATCTCCCATGTGGACCCGCCGGGATTGGCAACCGCCGGACCACGGGAAGCGCTCATGGCGCAGTGCGAAGTTCTTGAAGATGGCCCGCAGCCGACCATCGCCAAGCAGCTTCTCTCGGAGGCTTTTGAAGAAATTGGCCGCCAAAAGTACGACGCCATCGCCGACCGATTCGAGCTGTCGCGGCGCCAGGTGGATGAGGCCATCTCCTTCATACAGGACAACCTCAATCCCTATCCCGCTCGCGGCTACTGGTCCCTGAACGGCAACGTTCAGGAGCAAGGCGACGCCAATGTCTATTATGAGCCTGATATGCAGATCTCGCTGCACCCGAGCGATCCAGAAGGACCATTGATGGTTGAGATCTTCGCCCCGGTCTCGGGCTGGCTCCGCATCAGCCCTGCATTCCGCCAGGCGATGAACGGCGGCGAGGTACCCGAGGAGTGGAAAGAGCAGTTTGAAAAAGCCTCGCTTTTTGTGAAGTGCATGCAGCAGCGCGAGAACACAATGCAGCAGCTCATGACGGTGCTCGTTCGAACCCAGCGAGAGTTCATCCTGAATGGCGATCGCCATTTGATCCCGATGACCCGAGCCCAGATCGCGGAAATCATCGGCGTCCATGAATCCACCATTTCAAGAGCAGTCTCTGACAAATCCGTCGCCCTACCCGATAACCGCATCATTCCGCTGGCTCGATTCTTCGACCGGAGCCTGCCGGCGCGGGATTGCTTGAAGGAAATCGTCCGCACGGAGAAGGAACCGCTGACCGACGACGAAATCTCCGATCGACTGCAGGACTACGGTGTCGAGATTGCCCGCCGCACGGTCGCCAAGTATCGCTCCATGGAGGGCATACCTTCTGCCCGTGTGCGGGGCAAGCAGAGGGCAAACGGCGTGACTCCTTTGTACGCGCAGGTCTGAGTTTTGGCTCGCAATCTTTCTTCCCCCACGAACCCTCTGCGCAAGCTCTTTGGAGCGGAGGCGCAAGGGGACCTCTTTCGTGCTTTAGCCGACCGCATCGACCAGGCCGTCCTCATTTTGAACGCGGATGGCACTCGCATTCTCACCTGCAATCACATCCTGCCGCTGCTGACAGGCTACACTCGCGAAGAAATTGAGAGCATGCGCCCCGCTGATTTGATGCAAGGCGAGCCCGGCGCACGTGCCCTTGCCAGAATCCTTGAAACCTCCAGCGGTGCGACCACGCAAGCCACCGAAATTCCGTTGGCCACTCGCCAGGATCACCCCGTGCAGGTGGATCTGGAAGCGTCCCCGGTGGGAGCGGATGGCACACCGCTGCTGATCCTCGCCAGGCCAAGCCAGGAGCGCAAGCGCCGCGAAGAGGAAGCCAGTCACCGCCAGACGAGGTTGGAAGGGCTTGCTTCAATCGCCCGCGACATGCTCCAGGGTGACGTGCATTCACTGCCGATGGCACTTGAGCGGGCTCAGGAATATCTCGCAGCGAGCGCCCTGGCGCTTTACCGCGTCTCCCATCTGCATCCCGATTATGTGCTGGATGGCATTCTGCCAGATCCATTTCCACGCCAGATCCCCGCCTCCGACTTGAGAACCGGACAGCGATCCAGCCGCTGGTCATTGGGGGAGCGACCTGAGCGAACTCTCGAGAAGGCGGCCCGGGCTGCCAGTTTCGCCGAACTGCAAACCTATCTCGTGGGATCGAAAACAGCCTGGGTGGGCTTGCTGGTGGCCGGCTGGAATCAGGCCGAGGACACACCGGCGGAGGTGGAAGATTTGATGGCCGTGCTGGCGAGCCTGTGTCATGCTGCTGTTCAGATGAGCCTGCAGCAAGCGAGCTCAGCCGAGATGGGAGCAGCACTCCATGGCCTTCAGGCGGAAGCCAGCGGCCAGCTCAATGCCGTCAGCGATGCCGTACTGGGCCTGGATACCGACCTGAGGATCGTGCGTGTCAATGCAGCCGCCCGGGAGATGTTGGGCTACCCAGACGATAAACTCAAGGGCATCGAAGTCCAGGACGTGCTCGTCGGTCCGGAGGATATCAGCAGCACCCTGCTGGATGCGTTGGGACATGATCGCACATCGGAGCGCGCCAAGATCGTCCTCCATCGTCGGGACGGCACACCCTTCCCGGTTCATTTGCGGGCTGTTCCAATGGATAAGCAATCACCCACTCGGCTGTTGGTGGTGCTCGATGACCAGACCGAGCGCCAAGCCATCGAAGATCAGAATGAGCTGCTGGCGCAGCGGGCGCTGCTGGGTGAAGTATCGGCCATCTTCGCACACGAGGTGCGAAACCCCATAAACAATATCAGTACGGGCATTCAATTGGTCGCCTCCCGATTGGGAAGCGAACACCCGATGTATGACTCCCTCGACCGGGTCCGGAAGGAATGCCATCGCCTCGACCAGCTGATGAGCGATGTGCTCTTCTTCACGCGGCGTCTGGAACTCAAAATGGAGCCCACGGACCTCGCCGCACTGGTCCAGCGGATGGTAGAACGCTGGAAACCCCGCTTGAAACAGGTGGGGATTCGAGCGCATTTGGAGCTCGAGCCTCAGATGCCAACAGTGATGGCGGACCCCAGAACTCTGGAGCAGGTATTCATCAATCTGATGACCAATGCTGTGCAAGCCATGGAAGAAGGGGGGACACTCTCCATCAGCCTGGCCCCTGTGGAAACTCCGCATGGAGCCATAGCGGAAATTCGCTTCGCCGACACCGGACCTGGCATCTCACAGGAGCAAAAAGATCGGATTTTCGACCCCTTCTTTACGACCAAGAATGATGGCACCGGTCTTGGCCTGGCCATCAGCCGACGCATTATCACATCCCATAAAGGCAGCATCCAGGTGGAAAGCTTCGCGGATGCTGGCACGGTTTTCACCATTCAATTACCTATACCCGTCCGCAGGAATGAGGAACCGACTTCATGAGTGCAACTGTCCTGATCGTTGACGACGAGGAAACCGCACGAAGCTTTGTCCATGAGGCCTTGCGCGACGCCGAGTACGAAGCCATCGAAGCCGGCAATTTGGCGGAAGCTCATAAAGTGCTGGACACCGGCTCTGCTGACATCGTGCTGCTCGATCTCAACCTCCCCGATGGATCCGGGATGAGCTTGCTTGACCGCATCTCCCGTGAGAACCCATCCCCTCCAGTGATATTGATCACGGCCTACGGCGAGGTGGATACGGCCGTCGAAGCGATGAAGATGGGCGCTCAGGATTTCCTGCAGAAGCCGCTGGACCTTGAGCGCATGCTCCAGGCAGTGGAACGATCCAGGGAAATGGTGGCGCTCCGACGCGAGCTGGAGCTTCTGCGCCAGTCTGCCACCGGCCAGGTGGAAATGGTCGTTGGCGACACGTCTCAAATGAAGCGGATCATGCGGGAGGCGCAGCGAGCCGCCGAAGCCGCCGTTTCCGTGCTGATCACCGGCGAAACCGGCACCGGCAAAGAAGTGCTGGCGGAAGCCATCCGCAGCATGGGTCCCCGGCAGGACAAACCTTTTATCCCAATTAACTGCGCAGCATTGCCGGATACGATGATTGAATCGGAGCTCTTTGGCCACGAAGCCGGCGCCTTCACCGGCGCGCAGAAGCGAAAACCTGGATTAATCGAAGTGGCCGATGGCGGGATCCTATTCTTAGACGAGATCTCCTCAACGAAGACGGCGATGCAGGCCAAGCTGCTCCGCGTGCTGGAGGAGCGATCCTTCCGCCGGGTTGGCGGTGTCAAGGAGATCAATGTCGATATCCAGATCCTGGCTGCCTCCAACCGTGATCTCCATCAGATGATGGAAGAGGGCGACTTCCGGGAAGACCTGTACTACCGCCTCAAAGTGGTGGATCTTCACCTACCGCCTCTGCGAGAACGAAAGGTCGACATCCCGGCACTCGTCGGAACTTTCATCCGGGATATCAACCAGCGGACCGGAAACAACGTGACTGATATCGCACCGCGTGCGATTGAAGCGCTCAAAGCCCACAGCTGGCCGGGGAATATTCGCGAGCTCCGGCATGTCATCGAGCGAGCGATGCTGTTCTGCGATGATGAAGTGCTGAATCTCGGCCATCTGCCTCCCGAATTCCAGGCGTTCGTGGAGTAGCCACAGCGCCAACAGCTCTGCTTCCTTCAACCTGAATCCGTGGCACAGCTCTTGCACATTAAACCTCCAGAGCATTTGATCACTCTGGAGGTTCAATATGATCCCGCTTTCTCTTGCTGAAATTCAAATACTTATCGCCACCTCAGTTTTCTTGCTGGGCCTGATTTGCATCGTTCTGGGCATCTTCGTGCTGATGACACGCGGCTACAGCCGAGAGGTCCGCTCGCTCGCCTCCCATACTGCCTTGATCGGCAGAAAGGGAATCGCACAGGATGTGGCCGGCCTGGTGCAAAGCGCCTCTGAACTCGTCGGCGCCATCAACCAACTTGTGAAAACGGCCAGCGGCGTGGGCGTTTTCTTAATCGTCTTAGGTTTGTTGATGATCAGCGGATCTTATTGGGTGACAACGCAGCTTCAGTGGCCCCTTTAGGGAGATACATCGATGGAAGATATGACG
>JBKHKF010000200.1:0-5518 GCA_046537745.1 Anaerolineales bacterium
TCACAACCCTCTTTCCCTGCCAATCCGACGCCACTCGGTCATGCAGCCTTACGAGATCGGCTAACCTTCTCTGCTTCGTGCACTCCAATCCAATAGTGATGCGGCATCACCGCCGTGGCCGGTCGAACCTCCACCTTCTCCACACTGGTCTCACCATCAGGGATCATGGTGGGGTGAACCACGCAGAGATTGGGCTGCTTTTCATACTTCTGCTGGTAGTAGACGACCGCCCGCTTAATCTTGCTTTTCAGCGGCTGGTCGCTGTCGTCGAACCAGAGCATGCCAGTATCCATCGTGTGCCTCCTCTTCTAAATGAGCGCGAGAGCTACTCCCATGAAGCCAGCCAGCAAGCTGACAAGCCAGAATCGCTGAACAATTTGCGTTTCACTCCAGCCGCTGAGCTCAAAGTGGTTATGCAGCGGCGACATCTTGAACAACCGTTTCCCTTCCGTCCATCTGAAATAGGCGACCTGCATCAGGACCGAAAGCGTCTCACTGACTGGGATGATGGCAATGATGGGCAGCAGCGCCCATTGCCCGGTCATCAGCGCGACCACAGCCAGCGTGGCTCCCAGCGGAAGCGAACCTGTATCACCCATGAAAAGCTCGGCCGGGTGCGCGTTGTACCAAAGGAAAGCGAAGACTGCCCCGACCAGCGTGAAGCAGAAGCGGAGAAGAAAGATCTGTCCCTGCAGCCCGGCGATCACGCCATAGACTGCAAAAGCTGTCGCTGAAATCAAGCCGGCCAGTCCATCCAGGCCATCGGTTAAATTAACAGCGTTGCTCGAACCAACAATCACAAACATCGCGATCGGCACATACCAGATACCTAAATCGATCACGTCGGGCACGTTGGGCAGGATCAAAGACGGCGCCTGCAGTCCGTAGCGCAATATCAGCGCGATGGCCAGGGCAAGGAGCGTCTGGATGATAAATTTGACCCGGCCGGTCAGGCCGAACACCTGACGATCTGAATGCTGGCTGCGTATGTTCAGCCAATCGTCAACTGCTCCAAGCAAACCAAACGCGAGCATTGTCAAGAGCGGCAGCAGAATGGAGTTACCCAAAACCGTCAGGTCGCTCAAAATCGACACCAGATTGAGCACGCCGGTCACCAAAATCACAGGAATAAGGAACAGCCATCCGCCCATGGTTGGTGTTCCCAACTTGATGTGATGCCGCTGTGGACCTTCAATACGGATTTGCTGGCCAACGTTGAACATGCGCAGCACGCGAATCAACGGGCCGCCCCAAATCACGCTCAGCAGGAAGGCAATGGCACCGAGTGAGAGCGCCATGGAGGCGTCGCTCATGACGGCTCCTCCAACTCGCTCACAATCATGTCCATGCGCATGCCGTGAGATCCTTTAATCAAAACCACATCACCCAGGTCAATCTCCCCCCGAAGGTGCTCAATCGCCGCCTGGCTGTCCGTGAGTTCGACGATGGCCTCCGAGGGCAACCCCGCCCGTCGGGCTTCATCCGCAATCCAACGGGCTCGCTCCCCCACCGTGACCAGCTCATCGACGAGCTGGGCCGCCCTGGCTCCTACAATGCGGTGCCCCCGCTCCTCGTAATCACCCAGTTCGAGCATGTCCCCGAGAACGGCCACCCGGCGGCCTTCTAAATCCTGAAGCAAGTTCAGCGCGGCGAATGTCGAAGCAGGCGCCGCGTTATAGGTGTCGTCCAACAGCAGCGCCCCCTTGGGTCCATTGACCGCCATCAGCCGAAGTTGGGTGCCGGTCTCCTGCAGCCCGCCGAGGATTTGCTGCCAGTTCATGCCCTCAACGAGCCCGACAGCAGCAGCTCGAAGCGCCGTGTGGACCGAATGGCGGCCCAGCAGCGGAACCCGTACGTGGAGTGATTCATCTTCGTAATGAAGGACAAATCGAACCCCCTCCAGGCCTAACCCTTCAATCTCGTCCGCCCACAGATCCGCTTCGGGGGTGAGCCCGTAATAAAGAATCCGAGCTTCCGTTCGGGCGGACATCTCGCGCACCAGCGGCTCGTCATAGTTCAAAATAGCGACGCCCTCTGACGACGGTGGTAAGTTTTCGACCAGCTCGGATTTACCCCGAGCAATCGCTTCCAGGCTGCCAGCTCGTTCCATGTGAACCTGACTGACATTGGTGATCACGCCCACATGCGGTAAGGAGATATCGCATAACAGCGCTATCTCACCGGGCACATAAAAGCCCATTTCAAGCACCGCCCGTTGGTGATCCTCTCGAAGACCTAACAGAGTCAGCGGCAGACCGATTTCGTTGTTAAGGTTCCCCGGGTTTTTGAACGTCTTGTAACGCACGCCCAGCACCGCGGCCACAAGTTCCTTGGTGGTGGACTTGCCGACACTGCCGGTGATGCCAACAACGCGCACATCCAGCTGCCTGCGCCAATAACCCGCCAGCCGCTGAAGCCCCTCGAGCGAGTCAGCAACCCGGAGCACGACGGGGAGTTCGATCTCATCTCCGGGAAGAGAGGCAAGCGGCTCTCTCAAATCCAGCAGGTTGAATTCACCTGGTAATTCCTGACTGACCAGGGCTGCCGAAGCACCTTTGTTAAAGGCATCTTGAACGAAATCATGACCATCGGCATGCTCGCCGGGAAGCGCCACAAACAATGAGCCTGGTCCAGCCTGTCTGGAGTCGATCACCGCATCGTTGATGGCGTGATTGACGCCCTCCACCGGTGCACCCAAGCCACGAAGCACTTCGCCCAACGTTAATTGAATGCTCATTTCATTCCACCGAAACCTGCTGGATGGGCCCTGTGTCCGGCGGGATGCCCATGAAAACAACTAATCTCTCCACGACATCCTGGAAGACCGGTGCAGCCACGACGGAGCCCCAGGGCGAGACGGTCGGTTTATCCATTCGGACGAGCACGATGAACTGAGGGTCAGAGACTGGCCCCCAGCCGACGAAGGAGGCGATGGTTTGATTCGGGTCGTATCCCAGATCACTTGGGATCTGGGCCGTGCCTGTTTTGCCTGCCAGCTCGTAGCCCTCGACATGCGCGTACTGGGTTTCACCATCCAGCGACTGCGTGAGCATGGCGGTCAGCGAATGAGCGGCCTCCTCGGAAATCGGCTGTCCCAACACGGTGCTCTTCGGCCAATAGACCCCTTGTGGTCCTGCCACCTGACGGACCAGATGAGGCTGCACCATCACACCATCATTGGCGATGGCGCCGACGGCGGCCAGCAATTGAATGGGGGTAACGGACACGCCTTGACCGAATGAATTCGTCCCCAAATCTGACTCCGTCCACTCCGCGTGGCGCGGCGTCCTCAACTTACCTGCCACCTCACCTGCGAGGTCAATACCGGTGAGCTCACCGATGCCAAAATCCGCGATATAGGAATAGAAATCGGCCACGCCAAGCTCCTCTGAAGCAACATAAGCCAGGCACACATTAAGCGAGTGCCGCATGCAGCCCGTCATGGTTTGCGGACCCCAGGCCTCGCCGTCCCAGTTGCTGATAGGATGACCGCCCACCTCAATTTTTCCGGTGTCAATGAAGACTTGATCCGGCGAGACAGCCTCTGTGTCGAGCGCCGCCGCCATGGTCAGCACCTTGAAGGTGGAGCCGGGCTCGAACTGGGCGCTGGCTGCCGGCGTGATGACCTCGTCCTCTTCCTCTTCCTTCAATTCGAGCCAGGGCTTATAGTCGTTCGGATCCAGCTGAGGCCAGGCCGCCATGGCCAGGATCTCCCCGGTTTCAGGGTCCATCACAATCACCTCCCCCGATTCGGAGCCCGAACTTTCAATGGAGTCGCTGAGGACTTGCTCGACCATCTGTTGGATTTCGGTGTCTATCGTCAACACCAGATTCACACCTGCGGGTGGATTGGGCTGCGGCTCAGCCATGGGTGGAATGAGCGGCCTCTCCACCGTAATGGGCTTGCCGGCGAGCCACTCATCGTAGTAGCCCTCAATGCCGAAGTAGCCCTTGCCTTCCTGGTTGACAAAGCCAAGCACGTGACCCGCCAGCGTCCCCGCCGGATACACGCGCCGTGGCGCAGCTACCAGCGACAGCCCGCTCAAATCCGGCGCGGTGGGATCGGCCAAAAAGCCGTTCAGCACATCGGCGACTGTCTGGTCAATCGTCAGCGGCCACCGCTCGCCGTCGTCATCGAGACGAGTAAGGCGGACGCGGAATTGGCCCTGCTCCGCCCAATCGCGCGTGAGCTGCTGGTGCAGATCTTCAATGGGAAGCACCAGCAGTTTGGACAGCACGGCCGCGATATCCTGGCGGCTCTGTGGGGTCAGCTGCCGCACCTCAATTTCAACGTGATACATGACTGCATTCGTCGCTAACAAGCGGCCCTCTCGGTCGTATATCAAGCCCCGCTCGGGCACCACTCTCTCGATCCGCTCCAGGCTGGCTTCGCCTCTGGCGGCGAAGATCGGTGCGTAGATGCCAAATTGAACCCGGATCAACTGAACCAGCAGACCAACAGCCACCAGGCCCATGACGCCGAGCACCATGGCGATCCTGCCGGTAGCCTGCCGCTGCTGAGCTTCTTTCACTCCGTCTCCTCATTCCCGATGACTCGCGCGATCCAATCACCCAGCGTCTCCGTGTAGGCTGGGGACAGGGTTGTGATCCCAATCTTGTCGGAAGCTACTGGTTGTGGCGCTAAAAACGGGTCCTCTGGGCGATATCCCTCGACGATGATGTACTCGACCTGGCCGGGTTGAGCGGGTTTGAAGCCAAGTTCCGAGGCGCGCGCTAACATCCTCTCCGGCGTTGTCAGGATCGCCAACCGGGAGGTCAGTTCGGCATTGATTTGCAACAGGTCTTGACGGCGTTCCTCCAGCGTCAACACCTCGCGGCCCGCATCGGCTGCCTTGGCGCTCACGGCCAGATACATGGCTCCGATGCCGAGCAACGTGATGATGAGCAGCAAGGTTCCATCCGTGGAACCCCTGCCCAGGTTCCACGAAGATCGCCGCGAAGCCTGAGAACGTCTTCGAGGAGATTTGCTCATGCGAGACACCACCCATCCCTTTGCTTGCAAGCTTCATGCCGCAGCCAATCGCTCGGCCACGCGCAAGCGGGCGCTGCGAGCCCGGCGGTTCCGCTCGATCTCGGATTTGCTTGCCATGATCGGTTTCGGCCCAATGAGCTCCACCTTCGCCTCATGATCGCAGGTGCACACCGGCTGCTCCGGCGGACAAATGCAATCCTTGCTCTCCCTGCGCAGAAACTGCTTCACAATACGGTCCTCCAGCGAATGGAAAGCGATGACCGCCAGCCGGCCACCGGGGTTTAGCATTTCAAGCACCGTTTCGAGCCCCTGCTCCAGAACGGCGAGTTCGTCGTTAACTGCGATGCGAAGCGCCTGAAAGGTCCGGGTCGCTGGATGGATCCGGCCACCGCTTCGGCCAATCGCACGGTTGATAACTTGAGCCAACTCTCCGGTGGAGTTCAATGGCCTGGCTTCCACGATGGCGCGGGCGATCCGGCGGGCAGCCGGTTCTTCGCCATACTTTGCGATCAAATCAGCCAACTC
>JBKHKF010000201.1:0-5507 GCA_046537745.1 Anaerolineales bacterium
GCTCGAGGATCACTGCCCGCCCCTAAACCTCGGGTGACCCGGGGGCCGATTTGTAATCTTGTCTCAGCCAGACTGCTGACGAGCGCCTGCTTGTCGGTGTTGGCGGCGATGAATTCCACTCCTTCCAGCCCCAACTGAATCATCCGGTTGACTGCATTCGATCCGCCTCCGCCGAGTCCCAATACCTTTAGTTTGGGCCGACCAAAGGCCGGTGTCTCCGGAGTTTCTTGTTCAGCAGGAGCTGAATGCTGGTTGTCCATGGCGATCTCCTCAAGTATTCGGCGCTGATTAATGTGTTGGCTGACAGCATGATTTTCGAGTTGGCAGCAGACTCAGGCGTTCCACCTGGCATCCGGCCGCCTCGAGTTTGGTGTCAACCTCAGCCGGTATCAGATTGGTGTCCGCTGCAATCGTGACGCGCTTGGCAAGGCAAGCTTCCTTAACGGAAAAACCGACGACCGGCTGATGCGTAAGGGCGAAGGCTGTGGCTTTTCGCCAAACGGGAACGGCATGCTCCTCTTCCGGCGGCAGGAGCAGATAATGCGCCAGTCGTTTCACGGTGGCATTTTCGGGCGCGGCTGATTTGGCGGCCGCCTTCGGGGCCTTCTCGGGTTCCTCAATGATCCATCGTGCACGCTTATCCGATGAAGGCAGTGCTGGAAAGCACATTGCAAGCAAGCCTTGGTGGGACTCAGCTAGCTGCAGCTGTGCCGCAATCCTCGCGTTGATTTCCTCGTGCGGTTTGTTTTTGATATCGGCACCGCCCGCCAGGGCAAGGACGGGTCGCTCTTTCCCGAGGGCCTCGGCTGCGATAGCGCGATACCATTCGTAAATATGAAAGCCTTGATGATCCTGGCTTTCTTCTGGTGTGAAATAAGGTCTGGCTTGGGGCCACGCCTCAGGTCCACCCTTACCCCAGTCAATATCCTTCCCCTTCGTCCAGGTATAAGCAGTTAATGTCAGAGCGTCCAGTAAAGACTGCTGGCCTCTGCGTGCTAGTGCCTTAAGGGTTGAGTTAAGAAAAGCGGTGTCCCAGTAATCGCCTCCTGGCTCGAGAGGTGGCAGGATCGGCTTGAGCCCCGCCGCATGGGATGCCTGGAGAATAGGGAGCATGGCATCGACGAAGCGTTCAACGAGATTGCTGCTGGTCCAGCTGTTGCCATGCCATGAGCTCTTCAGGTTGGGGCGGTCATAAACCACAACGTATTCCACACCCCAATGTGCGTAGCTGTATAGGAGCGGGTTGATTGCCTCCGCTCGGACAGCTCCAATCTGGCCGGGCATGTGCACAATTGGCTTCAACCCGGCGGACATGATCTTCTTCAGGAATGGTTCAGGGATCGCCCGCTCGGTGGTCCCTTCCACCAGGACCCAGCCCGCTGGCAGGCCCGATAACTGATCGAGCCAGAGGCGGCAATCCTGAACGGTGTGTTGGTATTCGTCTTTCGGGTAATGGAACCCCAGTCGGCTGAATTTTTCGGCTTGCATGGCACCTCGCTTCCAACTGCAATATAGTTATTGCAAGTTGTGTGCCAACAAGCCGGCTCAGCGTGAGACTGCCAGCTTCAATACCTTCCCCTCGGGATCCAACGTCAGGCGGGCGTAATGAGGGTGCTGACGTTCGCCGGAAGATATGGTCTTTGAAAGGGTAACCACCATCGGTTGCTGTCCGGTTTGCGGAAGTCCCTTCATGCCCAACTGGTGGCTGGGGCAGGTGTGATCCTCCGCATCACAGCCGTGATGCTGTGCATGGATGGTGCAGGTGGCACCCTGCATTCCCGGCAAGTACTGGGAGACGATGGATTTGAGACGAGCCTGCGCTGTCTCATCCAGTTCCTCGTAAGCCAGGGCGGGTCCGCCCTTGGCGCACGCCGTCTTCATCGAACTCGGTCGTTGGGTGCGGCGCATGATGGTTTTCTTTGCCGTGTGAACCGCCATGTTGCGAGGTCTGTACAGAGGATCACCCAGCAGAATGAAGGAAATCAGTGCTTTCTGATCCTCGCCGTCAAGATATCCCTGTCGCTGATGCATCTCGTTGGCAAGTGACAGTTTGGCGCGGCGCAAGGCTTCGCCAACAGGCAAGCGCTTGTTCAGGTTCTCCCAGAACTGTCGCCCGAGATAATCGGCTGCGATCAAAGGCGGTGTTACAGAACCATAAGAGATTTTGGTGGAACCGATGACTGCATGGCTGCCTTGATCCAGAAATCGCAGGCTCAGGGCTGTATCAGGCGTTTTATCGAGGATATTGGCGCCATAGCAAGCCTCGGTGAAGACAATTTTCGGTGCGCGTCCACCGTTGACCACGTCCTCGATGCGCAGCGCGATTGGAAATTCATCGCCGCTGGCACGATCACGGAAGGGATCGCGCTGGCCGTACCATTCGGCCGCATCTTCCAGACCGTGCAGGTTGTAATAAGAAAGGGTGGTCGGCTTCATGGCGGAAGTGGGCAGTGTCTGAGCCTCCACGGGGGGAGAAGCCATCAAATTGCCCGGCTCACCTATCGACCGGAACACGGCCAGCGATGCTCGCCGCCAAATGCTGGCGGTGTAGCCAACGGATTGCGGTCCTATACCAAAGAACCGGCCGAAATGAGCTGCGAGCCAATTGCGGAACTGCGACCCTGGCTCCGCAGGCTTCAACGCCAACTTATGCTCGTCAGCCGATCGGCGGATTAGTCGGGTGAGGATATCCGAATCCGTGGAAGGCAGTCTACCCACCATCCACTCCGGGACGAAGTAGTTCTCGTCCGTTGTGGCGTAAGGATTGTCGGAGGGTATTTCCTGGTCCTCGTCCTCGGTGGGATTGGGGAGCATGTGGAAAGGGATAATGCGATGATCCCCAACGATGAGCACGGCCCCGATCATCTGTCCATGGTCGGCCAGCTCTTGGTCGATGTCACCCAAACGGAGCTTGATCTGCCAGGCGTTGTTCGGGTCCACCGGTTTCAAGTTGAAATGTTTCAGGCTGGCCGGATCGTCGATGTAGACTTTGCGAGCGCTCCATCCTTGGCGGGCCTGCACAGCCTTGACCAGCTTGTTCAATGCTTCATCGATTCGACCAAAGCCGGATTCCCCGACTTCTTGGAGGAGTCTTGTTTTGCTTGAGATAGCCAGGTACACCGGCGTGCGATCCTCTTCACTGTCGCCTGGCGTGCGTGCGTTAATCCGGGATGCCAGCCGGCCGAATTCATTCTTTACCTGCTCAAGCGCTTCACTCAAACTTTGAGATTCTTGCTCAGGCGGCAAGCCGGGGTCAGGACCATCGAACGCTTCCCAGGGTTCTGGTTGCGGCGAACCCGAAGGTGGATCCGGGACGTCCGTGCCCGATTGATCGCCTATTGGCACTTCCACTTCCGGCCACTTGGTAGAGGTGTCCTTGGGCATCGTTCTCCCCGCAGCAGGGGGTGGTGCTGCGCCGACCAGTTGATTTTCGCCCAGAACCGCATGGACGTCGGAGGGTACCGGCCTGGATAGGTGAATGGTGAGCAGCTCAGGCCAGAGTGAGGCATAGGGGTGTGGGTTCCCAAGGTAGCGGTTTGCCAATGCCCCCGTCGGATCTCCGCTGACGCAGCGGTGCAGCTCCTGCATTCCCTGCTGCGGCTGCCCGCGCTTGATGAGTTCATCGCCAAGGTAAAGACGGAAGGCCAGTGTGTCCGGCCAGCGATCGGCGCCAGCCTGGGCAAAGTTGATAGCCTCCTGTTGGCGGCCGGCCCCGTCATGTGATTGCAGTGCAATCAGCGTCGGCAAGGGCAGATGAATGTCCGCCAGAACGGCATCATGGCTGAATCTGCAGGCGGCCTCAAAATCTCTGGCTTGAATTGCCCGCACCGCACTCATGAGAGGCTGGTACCAGCTCGGCGCCTGGTCGAGCGAGAGCCCCTCGCCTCCGAGCGCTGCCGCGCAGGCAGTGAAGGTAGCTGCACGGACGGGATCACCGCTGCGGCTTAAGGCGTGAGCCAACAGCTTGTAAGCCTCCCGATCCTCGGGATCCGCCATGGTCACATGGATGAGCCGGTCTACAGCGGAGCCATACCGCTTTTGGCTAATTTCCACCTGAGCCAGCGCCCGCTGGATATCGCGGTCGCCGGGCCATTCGCTGATCCAGTCTGAGGCAAGCATGCGAGCGTAATTGCTATTGCCGGCCACTTTGGCTGCGTTGAAAAGTGTGAAGAACTCCTCGCGATCTATCATCAGCTCACCGCCGTCGCTTGAATTCCGCCATGCACCAGTTGCAGGGCTTGGACCGCTGCCAGCTGATGCATAGCCTCTGAGTCGTTGGGGTTGATGGAAACAGCCTGCTCGAGCATATCCACTGCTTGCGGGTATGCTTTGAGGCCTTTCAGCACCATCCCTGCCTGGAAGTAGGCCGATGCGCTGTCTGCCTTAAGATGGATGGAGCGCTGGAAGGCGACCAGGGCCTGCTTGAGCTGGCGCCTCGCCTGATGCACGAGTCCCATTTCAAAGGGGATTTGGGGATCCTTGGGATGCTCATTTTGCAGTTCTGCCAGCTCATCGAGGGCCTGATCCAGTTGTCCGCTCTCCCGGAACAGACGGGCAAGCTTGACCCGGTAGGGCTTGTATCCCGGCCGGATATTCAGGGCCAACCTGAGGGCATCGATGGCCTGGCCGATTTGATTGGCGCTGACGTAAGCCTCGGCTAGTGCGGACCAGGATGCATCATCATCGGGGTCTTCTTCCAGCACCCGTCGCAGCAGGTCAATGGCTTCCTGGGCGTTGCCCAGCTCAAACAGCACCCGGGCTTTGGCTCTCGAGATCGCGATTGGCGGCTTGCTTTGTCCGTAGGCATCGTCCAGGAGCGCGAGAGCTCTCTGTTCATTGCCGCTCTCAAGCAGGATGTCCACCAGCGAGACGATCAATTCCGGCTCTCTTGGATTGCGGCGGAGCGCCTTGGCCGTGTGCTTCTCGGATTGTCGTTCCTCGCCAATTCGCAATGCAGCCTGAGCTGCTCCCACCTCGGAGGCCACGTCCTGTGGGGACAGTTCCAGCGCCGCCTGGAATTTTTCATAAGCCTCTTCTGGCTCGCCGATGGCCATTAACGCCCGGCCAACCTCAGACAGCAGTGAAGCGTCCTTATCCGCAAGCTCACTGGCCTGGCGGTAGTGCTCCACCGCTTCCGTCAGCTGACCCAGTTCAAAATGAGTTCGGGCCAGCGGCAGGTGCAGCTCGACGGCATCGGAATCGCTCTCCAAGGCCGCCTGCAAATGTGGCAGCGCGGCCTCCGGCTTCTGCTGCTCGCGATATGCGTTCGCCAATTGCTGCTGCCAGGCTTGTTCGGAAGGCCAGGCGAGCACGGCTGCGTTCCAACTGTTGATCGCCTCGTCCATTCGTCCCTCCTGGTACCAGCAGCGACCCACCAGAAAGGCCGCAATTGGCCAGAGCGGTTCCGTTTTTTCAACCGCACCGAAAGCTTTCCGGGCCATACCCGAACGGTCGGCCAGCAAATGTGCGTATCCTGCGATCAGAGGGGCCCATGGGCCAGCTTGAAG
>JBKHKF010000202.1:0-5471 GCA_046537745.1 Anaerolineales bacterium
ATGTCATCCTGCGTGATCGCGGATGCCTCCGGATGAGCCCCCGTTTCCGAAGTGAAATCCCGATCCCCCAGGGGGACCACGGGCTTACGGCTCCGATCCCGGTGGAAATTTGCCACCAGGTTGTGTGCGATCCGATACAACCAGGCGGACACCGGCACACCCTTGTCTTCAAATCCCCCGGCATGCCGCAGCGCCCGCTGAAAGACCTTGGCCGTCAGATCCTCCGCGTCGTGATGGTTGCTGGTTCGGTAAAAGATATAGTTGTAAATGCGCTTGACATGCCGCTCGTAAAGCTCGCCAAAAGCGCCCGGCTCATCAGCAGCCCGCTGAATGAGCTCGATGTCATCGACCTCTGAATAAGGCATCAGCGCCCTTCAGTTAGGCCAGATGGCTCAACTAATACAACACCAGAAGTGCTCATTGGTTTCCTCACACTCAAACAGTATCATCCATTACTCATACTCTTCTTGAACCCGCTGCCAGGCCATTCGCACTTCCGCAACCATATCACCTGTTTCAGGGATTTCGCCATAACGCACACGAATATAAGCGTCCGTCAGCTTCTCGATATCATCGACCACTTCAGGGAACAACCTGCCCAAGGCGGCCTGGAACTCCAGCGGCGTCTCCCAACGATACCGCGAGCGTCCATAATCCTCCGCCAGATTCAGCAGACGCGCATAAAGACGGCGGACGACGATTGCCGTGGAGAGGTGGCCGGATGTCAGTGCCTGGCCCCAACTCCGAACATCCTGCCGCCACTGGTTCAGCCGATCCCGAAGGGTACCTTGAAGCCCTATGCCGATGATCTCCCCCTCATCCGCTGCCCGGTCGCGGGGGGAGAAACGCTTCGATCGTCGTTGAACCAACCGGATGGCTGAAATCAGGATCAGCAAGAAAATTGAAGAAATGAGTATCACCCGCACCGTCGGCCAGTAAGGCAACAGGCTCTCAAAAAAGTCATTAATTCGTTGGAAAAAGGCTGGAGGCTCAATTCCCTCCAGCTGGCCAGCCGCCGCGCCTGGTTGATCCAACGATTCTGGATCCGCTGATTGCAGCTCCAACATAAACAGGTGCAAGCGGCCGAGAAGGCCTTGAAGGAGCGGTTCCAGCGCGATCAGCAGGGGCAGGCTCAATCGATAAAGAAAGGTCAGAAGAGCGAGCATCAGATTCCGCAAGCCGACCAGCAGGCGCAGCGCCAGCACACTCGAAAGAAGGTAGCCCAGGCCAACCCCGGCGGAGAGAGTCAGCAGGAACAAGCCACCGAGGCTGAGCAGCCATTGGAAGGTGAAGGGCGGATCGCTTGACCCGCGCAGACGTGTCAGGTGATCGGCCCGGGTCAATGACATACCTAGCAAGCTGCTAAAAAAGAAAACCGGGATGGCGGCGTGAATGTGTCCCCGCTCGGTGAAGATGGTGAAGGCCACCAGCACCAGCACGCCCATTCTGAATTTGAAACTGGTCCGCGCTGGTTCCAGGATATGACTGGAGGCGGCAGCAATGCCCCGGCGCCAAACGACTACCACCAGAACCATGATGGGCAGCTCCGGCCGCATCGGGTACAGACCGGGCAGCGCTCCCAAACCACTGCGCAACGCACCGCCAAAATCAAATAACGAGCGGCTCCCGTCCACCAGATTAAGGCTTATCAGGATCCCAATCAGGAGCAGAGCCGCCGACAGGACAAGCGAGGCGCTATTACGCAGCTGGAACTCGTCGCTCATGTGATACACACCTCGTGCGGCCAGTGCAAAGATCAGGAACCATGCCAGCAGAATTCCTATTCCCGCTGGATCCAGCGGCTTTGAGATGAGCTGGATCCAAGGAACAATCAAAGAGAGTTCCATCAGCAGCACACTCACGATGCCCACCGACCGCCAGGGAAACTTGCCCTGGGTCAGCGATTGACCGATTTCTTCGAGGCTCGCCTGGACATTCATACGAAACTAAGCCCCTCGCCGCGCGGCGCGTGGAAGACCTGGATCCCTTCGATATATGGTGGCTCTTCTTGGGCGAGCGAAATCAGCGCCGTTCGCCGGTTTCGCACCCGCAGTCGCAGCAGCGCTTCTTGAAGTTCCTGTGGCGTGACGGCGGAGATCACCAGCAGAATAGAGCCGTACTCAATACGCGGCGCTTGTTGCAGCAAGTAGCGCTCGAAGGGCGCTGTGACCACCGGCGTCAGCCCGGCCAGCGCCTCCAGGAGCATCGGCAAATGTCCCTTTGATCGACCCGGCGGAATGCGAAAAGCGCGACCTGAATGGGCGATGCTGCCATTGGAGAGCAGCCCGACACGATACCCCTGTTCCATGCCCTCCAGGATGATGGAAGCTGTCATCCGAATAAGGGCTTCAAGCATCTCGGGTTCGGTGCCCTCCCAATAATGTGGGAGCGTGGAGGCGTTCAGGCACACCACCAGGTCAAGCCCTCGAACCGGTTGGAAAAGCCGGGTCTGGAGCTCCCCCGTCTTCGCCGTTGCCGGCCAATGAATGAAGCGGAAGCCATCCTCGGGTTGATATTCACGCACACCCATCGGTCGGCTGATGTCCTCGAACAACTGGCGCCGGCTGGCCCGATCGCCAAAAGGATCATCGGGTTTCAGCCCCAGCTCAGATAGCGACCGCACCTCCGGAAAGACCACCAGCCGATCCTCCAGCGCGAAATCCTCCTCCTGGCTGAGGAAGACCCCAAAGGGATCACCCGATGCCACCTCAACCGGACCCAGTTTATAGATCCCCCGACTGCGGAATTTGAGGGGGAACTTCCGAACGGTTCGAGAAAACCCCCGCATGGAAAGCAGCATGTTGAAAAAGCCAAAATCGGGTCGATGCGAGGGAGCCAACATCCGTTCGTCCGCCGGGCCCACCGCTGTCGGCCAGCGGTCCACAGTCCTGAGCCAGACCAGCGGCAGAACTTTGGCGTTCTCCACGGTGAGCCTGACCTCCGTCTCCTCTTCCGGAAAACCGCGGCGGTAGCGAACCCATCGGCTGTAGGAAAGGCCTTCAAGGGAGGATCTGTTCCACAACCAAGCCAGGCCGAGCACAACCGCCAGCAAACTGGCCACCATCAGCAGGCCCCGGAATCCAAAAATGTAGCCGATGACCAGGGTCAACAGCGTGATCCATATCCAGGCTTCGTGGAAGGGACGGCGCTCGCGCACGAGGCTAACTCTCTACGGGAACTGCGACCCCTGCGATGACATCCTGGAGTAAGTCCCCGCTTTCGCGCCCACGGAGCTGCGCCTGGGGCGAAATCATCAGCCGGTGAAGCAGAACATATGGAGCCAAGAACTTAACATCATCGGGGAGCACATAGTCCCTCCCGCGCAAGGCAGCCCAGGCCTGGGATGATTGGTAAAGGGCCAGGCTGGCGCGCGGGCTGGCGCCAAGATCGATTTCATCATGGGATCGGGTGGCCCGAGAGATCGCAACGATGTAGTCGCGAATTGAATCCTCGACCCGGATCTCCTCCCGCTCTCGTTGCATTGCGATGATTTCCTTTGCAGAAGAAACTGACTCGAGCGCAGTCAATGGATCGTCGGCTCGAAAGCGCACCAAGATCTCAGCCTCTTCATCTGCCTTTGGATAACCGATATCCAGCCGGATTAAGAACCGATCAAGCTGGGCTTCAGGTAGCGGAAAAGTGCCCTCCAGCTCCACCGGGTTCTGAGTGGCCATAACCACAAAGGGCCTTGGGATCGGCCGCGTCACGCCGTCCACGGTCACCTGGCGCTCTTGCATCGCCTCCAGCAAGGCCGATTGAGTTCGAGGTGTTGCCCGATTGATCTCATCAGCCAGGATCACCTGGTTCATGACCGGTCCGGGCCGGAACTCGAATTGCTGTTCCTTCTGGTTGAACCAGTTAATGCCTACCACATCGGAGGGCAATAGATCGGGGGTAAATTGGATGCGGTTGAAAGTGCAGCCCATGGAGGTGCTTAAGGCCCGGGCCAAGGTTGTCTTTCCAATCCCCGGCACGTCCTCAAGCAGAATATGCCCCTCACACAGGATTGCCGTCAACGCCAGATCGATGACTTCTTCCTTACCGACGATGACCTTTTGAACGTTCTTCCTGATCTTTACTGCGGTTTCCGCAATCACACCGGTACCTCAAAATCCTTCTGGAAGTTAGTTGGGATTGCGAGTATAGCACGGCGCGAAGGGGCTGAATGTTATAATCCCACCCATCCTGATGAAAACCATCTGCGCCTTCGATCTCGAAACATCCGGCCTTGATCCCGAACGCGACGCCATCATTGAAATTGGCGCCGTTCGTTTTAAAGGAGATCGCGTCGAGGAGGAATTCCAGACGCTGGTCAATCCGGGCCGGCCGCTAAACCCCTTCATCACCGAACTCACCGGTATCAGCGACGCCATGCTGACCAACGCGCCCCGGATCCATGAAGTTCTGGCCGAAGTGCAGGCCTTCGTTGGCAATGCCCCGATCCTCGGCCACAACGTAAGTTTCGACCTCGCCTTCATGCAACAGCACAAACTCTTTCAAGAAAACCTGGCACTGGATACATACGACCTGGCTTCCGTCGTACTGCCTGCCGCCGGCCGCTACGGACTGTCCTCCTTGGCCAGCCATTTAGCGGTCCCGGTCAACACCAGTCACCGGGCCCTTGATGATGCTCATACAACGCGCCAGGTGCTGATGCGATTGATGGGCCAGGCGGCCGAGCTGCCCAACTGGCTCCTCGCCGACATCGTCCGGCTCGGCGAGGACATCCACTGGGGCGCGGGCTGGCTCTTTGAAGAGGCACTGGAATCCCAGGGGGAAAAGCCCACAGCCGAGGAACCGAGGGACCTGTTCGCGGGTTTTCCGGAACTCCCCGAGGATCAGGAACCCTTGAGCCCGGTGGAGGAACCATCGCCGCTGGACATCGATGAATTGGCAGCGCTGCTTCAGCCTGGCGGCGCCTTTGCCGACAGCTTTCCGGAATATGAACACCGCTCCCAACAGGTGCGCATGCTGCAGGCGGTTGCCGAGGCGCTTTCCTACGACGGCCACCTGCTGGTTGAGGCCGGTACCGGCACCGGCAAATCAATGGCTTACCTGCTGCCTGCGGTCCACTGGGCCGAACAAAACGGGCATCGAGTGGTGATTTCGACCAACACCATCAATTTGCAGGATCAGCTGCTCCAGAAAGACCTGCCAGATCTCGGCAAAGCCCTCGACAAAGATTTTCGGGCCACCGCGCTCAAGGGTCGTGGCAACTACTTGTGCCCGCGGCAGCTCGGTGCCATGCGAAGCGTCGGACCCCGCTCGCCGGATGAAATGCGGGTCCTGGCCAAAGTGCTGGTGTGGTTGAGCCAGGGCGGCAGCGGCGACCGCGGTCAAATCAACTTGATCGGTCGTCGCGAAGCGATCGCCTGGAGTCGCCTCTCAGCGGACAATGAGGGTTGCGGCGGGGAAACCTGTCTCGTTGAGGCGGATGGTCAGTGTCCCTATTTCCGCGCCCGCCGCCAGGC
>JBKHKF010000005.1:0-21022 GCA_046537745.1 Anaerolineales bacterium
GATCTGAACGGCCAGGCCCTCCAGGAATGCCTTGCCCGTTTTCTGATCGAATAGCACCAGTGGTGGCTGACGGACCCCTTCATGCCATGCTAGCAGCTGCTGGTCGATACGTTCGAGGATGCTGCCCTGTCGGCCAACGGCGAGCGCTTGGTCGGCCATTGCGGGTACGTCCATGATTACGCCAAGCTGCTCCGGCGCGGCGGTCCAGGTTTGCTCCCCGTCGCGCAAAACAATCAGGCCTTGCTGTGGATATGTGAGTTCCTGGCCGAGCGCGAGTTCGATTTCCTCCCGGTTCATGCCGCTGAGATCGACGCCGGCGGCGCTTACGCCCGGCAATGCTTGACCGATGGAGAACAGCCGTACCCCAAGGATGAAGAGCAGGAATCCCGCGATGATAGCGCCCGCTGCGGCGCTGAGGGCGAGCAAGCCAAAGGTGACCAGTTTTTGCGGGCTGAAATCCCGCCGCGGCACTGCTTTCGTTATATCCATAAGGTCAGCGCGCCATTATAACACCTGCAAATGACGTGCCAGCGGTGAAGCACCTGGGCTCCGGGTGGGCTATTGTGGGCGCTGGAAATAGACCTCGAAGCTGTTGAGGAACTTGGCTTCACCGGTGCGAGGATCCAGTTCCATGACTGCCAGGCGTCCGAATTGGGAGAAAGGAAGTTCAATCTCCAACGTGGTCTCAAAAGTGCCGATCAGGCCGCTGTCGCCGCTGGATAGCTCAATCGGCTGGCTGTCGATGATTTCGCCGGACCGGTCCCAGGCTTGCACCAGCAGATCGCCCTCCCCCTCCGACCAACCGCCTCCCTGAATGCCGATCTCACCAAATGTGACGACGGAATCCGCTCTGGGTTGGAGAATCGCCAATTGGGCGGGCCCTTCACGACCCGGATAGATGCGGGGCGACCCGGTCGAGAGCAGTACGACCTCGCGCGTGAAACGATGGGCCAGGCGCCCATAGCGTCGGTCGAAGGTGTCCACCTGAATCCAGCCGAGCTCAGAAACCTGTGAGATATCAAACTCAAGATTGGCGACAAAGCGGCCTGCATTGCCTGGATAGGCGAAAAGGATGGTGACATGCGACTGCTGTAGTTCTCCGGCTTTGTTCAGCAAGCCGATCTGGACGCGCTCCTCGAAGCTTGGGCCAGCGTGGCCCAGCACACGAATCGGGCTGACCACCTGTGAGCCTGGTCCGGGTTGGTACAGCGTGATGCTCGAATCGGGCAGATTGACCGGCGGAGGGGCGGGCGTGGGGGTCTCTGTTGGAAGGGGGGGTTCGAGCACGATGGGCTGGGTCGCCTCGGTGAGCGGGCTGAATGCCTCCGTTGGCGTGTTCGTCGGCGTGGGTTCGGGTGTCGAAGTTGGGCTCGGGTGCGGGGTCGAAGTGGCTGTCACAGGCGGGGATGAGGTGGACTGGCAGCCAGGCACAGAAAGGGCCGCCAGCAGAAATAGGCCAGTGAGCGCAACGAGCTGAAAACCGCGGGCTTTGGCACGCAGAGGCGAGGCCCGGTGTATCAACCGATGGAAGTCCATACCTCGATTTTGGTTTTGACCCGGCGGATGACCGCGTCGGTGAACTCTTCAGTGCCGCTGTGGCCGCCCATATCCGGCGTGGCCGTCCCTTCATACAGAGTTTCAAAAACGGCTTCGTAAATTGCACGTGAGGCTCGGTCCGCCGCTTTGGACCCAACGTAGGTAAGCAAGGCGGCGCCGGCCAGGATCATGGCCATCGGATTGGCCAGATCTTTGCCTTCCAGCGCTGGGGCGGTGCCATGGGGAGCCTCCGCCATCACACACTGCACCTCCATGGCCTGCTCGTCAAAGCTCAGCACCAGGGATTCGGAACCGGCGATGGATCCATACATTTGAAGCACCAGGTCGGACAGGCTGTCGCCATCTCGGTTCAACGTCGGGATGACCAGCGCGTCGCCGGCATTTTGGAGAAGCAGCGCGTAGGTGGCGTCAATCAGTTGGGGGTCGTAGACAACACTCGGATGACGTCCCGCGGCCGCGTCCAGTTCCTCTTTGAACATACCTTCGTAGGTGTGGCTGACGGTGAACTTGGGTCCACCGAAAACCTTGGAGCCCGTTTTCTCAGCGTGTTGGAAGGCGAACTCGGCCACCGAACGGCAGGTGCTGCGGGAAATACGTTCGGTTCGGTAGGCGAACTCGTCGCCATCTTGTTCCTCCCGCCACTCCTCTGCCCCGTAGGCGCCGCCGACGGCCATCCGCACCACCGATATCGGGGCGTGCACACCACCGACGGGGCGAACGTTGGGTATCCGGCGGCCGGTCCGCAGAATCACGTCGGCCTCGATAGCCTCGCGCAACAGCGCGTTGGGGCTGCCCACATCGTCCGGGTCAGCCGGTGTGATGGTGGCCGCCTTGATACCCAGCCCGGTCTTGCGAATAGCCTGCGCGGCCTGGTGGACGACCTCGTTGTCGGTCGCCTGACGGTTCTCCAGACTTAGGTCGAAGAACTCGAAAGTTAGCGGGACCTGGGACACGGCGGGATCGAGGACGCGCAGCGCTTCATCCAGCAGCTCCTGGCCTGTCTGATCGCCTTGCAGGATCGTGACTGGATATTCGGAGTTGGTTTCTTCAGTCATAAGCTTCCGGCCAATACCTTTCCGGTGCTGTGAAACCCTTCAATCGTCTACACACCCGTGACGATGGCGCGCCAGTTGATTCCAACCAGGAACAACAGGACCAGTCCATAACCGAGCGCCATTTGGCGGTCATCGCGGCCACGGCTGATGCCGTAAACTGCCGGCAGTGTCAGGGCGGCGACCACGCCATATAGGATGTGGATAACGCGGCCGGGCTGGGCTCCTTGAAGCCACAGGATGAATCCCAACACAGCTTGACTCAGGATCAGCAGCTCTCCTACTGCCAGGATGCCCCAGTACGTGCCGTCGATGGATCGACCCCGGAAGTAGAGCACAAGTCCCCAGACAGCGGCCACCAGGTTGAAGAGCACCATGGTGGTGGCCAGTCTCTCATGAATTATGGTCAAAGTCAGAAGCCTGCTCCCTTCTTTCGCCGGCTCAAGCGTCTAGCTCAGGCCGTAAATCTCGCCAAACTTCCCCTTCAAGTAGCGCAGATAAGGCTCCGCTGAAAGGCCATCGCCGGTAATCCGCTCAATGAGTTCGTTGGGCTTAAACTTGCGGCCGTGCTGGTGGATGTTGTCCCGCAGCCACACAAACAGATCATCGAATTTACCCTGCTCGATCTGTTCGGTCAGGTCCGGGATGTCCTTTTCAATTTGCTCCCACCACTGACTGGCGATCAGGTTGCCGAGCGAGTACGTTGGGAAGTAGCCAACCAGCCCGGCGGACCAATGGATATCCTGGAGCACGCCTTTGGCATCGTTCGGCGGCGTAATGCCAAGGTATTCATCCATCTTGTCATTCCATGCCGTCGGCAGGTCCGAGACAGCCAGATCCTCCTCCAGCAGCGCCTTCTCAAGCTCGAAGCGCAGCATAATGTGCAAATTGTAAGTGGCCTCATCCGCCTCCACCCGAATCAGCGAGGGTTCGACGGTGTTGACCGCCAGATAGAATGTCTCCGGGTCAACATCCTTCAATTGATTGGGAAAGGTCTCCTGCAGTGCAGGGTAATAATGCTGCCAGAATGGACGGCTGCGGCCGACCAGGTTCTCCCATAAGCGGGATTGGGATTCGTGGATTCCCAGGGACGTGCCGTCCGCCAGCGGCGTGCGGCGAAGCGATTCATCAATTCCTTGCTCATACATGGCATGGCCGGCTTCATGCAGCGTGGCGAACAGCGCCGGCGACAGGAAGTCCTCTTCAAAGCGGGTGGTGATGCGGACGTCGTCGATGCTGAAACTGGTTGTGAAGGGGTGGGCCGATTTGTCCTGACGGCCGCGCTGGAAATCGTAGCCAAAATCCTTGATCACCTTCTCGCCGAACTCCCACTGCTTTTCGATCTCAAAGTTCTGCCTCAGGGGGGCGTCGTCGGCCAGACCTGTATCGGCGATGGCCTGAACTAACTCGACCTGCTGATCTCGAAGGTCGCTGAAAATTTCGGCGACCTGGGCTGCTTTCATGCCCGGCTCAAAGTCATCCAGCAACGGGTCGTAAATGTGGTCATAAGGTTCAAAAAAGCTGGCGTACTCACGGCGCAGCTCGAATACATCAGTCAGCTTGGGAGCGAACGATTCAAAATCATCCTCGGCCTTGGCCTGCTGCCAAGTTTGCTGCGCCAGCGACGTGGTCTTGGTGAAGCGCGATACCCAATCGGCGGGAACTTTTCGTTCTTTTTCGATGTCCCGGCCGACTTCGGAGACCAGCCTGGCCTCATCGGAGTCTGGATCCAGATCCGCGGCCTCCTCACGGGCTGCTTCCAGCGCTTCCCCCATCTCGTCGCTGGTGAACTTGGTGTGCGCCAGCGAGCTCAGCGTGGCCAGCTGCGAGGAGCGGTCCTCAGCGCCGCCTGGCGGCATGTTCACCTGCTGATCCCAACCCAGCACCGAGCTAGCCGCGTTCAAATCGTACACCTCGCCCAGTCGCTGTCGGAATTCTTCAATTTTCTTTCCCATCTTGATCTTCCTTATTTAAATAATCCGATAGTCGTAGCAGTGTTCAGCGGACGCGCCAGCGCAGTTCCTCGCCCTGCAGTGCCGCCAACACTTCCTCTGCAATATCCACCGCAGCGCGCTGCTGTGCCTCTACGGTTTGTGAACCCAGATGTGGCGTCGCGATTAGCTTTGGGTGCTCCACCAGAGGTGTGGAACCCGGTGGTTCCTGCTCAAAGACGTCCAGCGCGGCTCCCGCGAGCTTATCCTCATTTAATGCGTTGAGCAAGGCGTTCTCGTCCACCACACCGCCCCGGGCTGTGCTGATCAGATAAGCGGTGGGCTTCATCCTGTTCATATCCTCAGATCCGATCATCAGTCGTGTGTCCATCTTTAGTGGCACGTGAAGGCTGACAAAGTCTGAAAGGGACATTAGCTCAGCCAGAGGGGTTGAAATGGCGCCGGCGGCTTCAATTTTTGGATTGGGGATTGGCGGGTCATACCCCAGGACCTTTAGCCCCAGCGCCTTTGCTTTGCTTGTGAGGAGTGAGCCGATTCTACCCATGCCAATCACGCCCAGTGTCCGGCCGTGAAGCTCCTGGCCTTTCAGCAGTTTCTTGTCCCAGCGCCCGGCTTTCATGGTTGCATCTGCGGCGGGGAGATTGCGGGCGAGCGCGAACATCAGCGCCAGCGCGTGCTCTGCAACGGCGTTGGTCGCGGCGCCTGGGACGTTCACGACCGTGATGTTCAAATCGGAGGCTGTTTCCAGATCGATGTTGTCCACGCCAACGCCGGCCCGCCCCACGACCTTCAGTCTCGGTTGTCCCCGCTTCAGCACCTCGCCCGTCACTCGGGTTCCGCTGCGGACAATCAGCGCGTCCATATCGCCGATGGAATTAAGCTCCGGTGATTCAATAACAGTGCTCTGCTGCCGAAGTCTTTCCAGTCCCGATGGATCAAGTTTGTCCGCGACTTGAATGCGCCAGGTCATCCATGCACCTTTTCGAAGTTGGTTTGATTGATTGAGCAGGCCAATTGTAATTGGGTCCGAACGGCTCGTGGCCGGCAATTCAGCGCACGGCCTGGCCTTGATAATGGGCTTCGATGGCTTCAACCTGAGACAGGCATTGGTCGTCTTCGGGGTTCGGCTGATAGCTGGTGTCAAACCAGCTATCGAGGATCTCCTGGGCGACCACTTCGGAGGTTTTGCGCAGCGAGAAGCAGAGCATGTTGGCGTTATTCCAAAGTCGGGCGCCGCGAGCAGTTTCTGCGTCGGCGCACAAGGCGGCGCGTATCCCCGGCACCTTGTTGGCGGCCAGGCTGACGCCGGTGCCGGTCCAGCAGAACAGAATGCCTTCGTCGGCCTGCCCGCTGGCCACACCTTCGGCGACCTGACGGGCCACCGCTGGCCAAAGGGTTTCCTTTTCTTTGAGCGGTCCCACCAGGATCAGTTCATGCCCGCGCTCTTCCAGGCTGTCGATGACGGAATCCGTCAAGTGTGTCCTCTCGTCTGAACCAACAATGATTTTCATACCAGCCTCCCGGATATTTCTTGGGGTTCGGTTCAAGTATAACGAGTCCAAATCAGCTCAACCCACTGAAAATAACGCATCAATCCGGCATCGGCGAGCAGAATTCAGCTGTGGGATAATATAGGGCCGAAAGGAGGGAAACGAGACTTGAAGTTTGAGTCACTCTGCGTCCTGGGGCTTGGCTACATCGGTTTACCCACCGCCAGCACCTTCGCCACGCATGGGATGGAAGTCCGTGGCGTGGATGTCAATCAGCGAGTGGTGGACATTCTGCGTGACGGCGAGGTGCACATCAAGGAGCCGGGCCTGCGCACATTGGTGCAGGCCGCCTTTCACTCGAAGAAATTGACGGTGGAGGCCCAACCGGCACCCGCCGACGCCTTCATCATCGCTGTGCCAACTCCAATGACCGAGGACAAGAAAGCTGACTTGAGCAACGTCGAGCGAGCGGCCGAATCCATCGTTCCGCATCTGGCCGCCGGCAACCTGGTGGTGCTGGAATCGACGTGTCCCCCCCGCACAACGCTGGATATGGTGTTGCCTATATTGGAGACCAATGGGCTGAAAGCGGGAGCTGATTTTCACCTGGTCTATTCACCCGAGCGTGTACTCCCGGGCAAAATCCTGCATGAGCTCATTGAAAACGCGCGTGTCGTGGGCGGCGTCACGCCAGAATCAGCCCAGGCTGGTCGGGATCTGTACAGGACGTTTGTCCGGGGCGATATTCAGCTGACGGATGCCACCACGGCTGAGATGGTGAAGCTGATGGAGAACACTTATCGCGACGTGAACATCGCCCTGGCCAATGAGTTCTCCCATCTGGCGGACACCTTCGGCGTGGATGTCTGGCGGGCCATCGAGTTGGCCAATCTGCATCCGCGGGTTGAGGTGCTGCGGCCAGGTCCGGGTGTGGGCGGTCACTGCATTGGCATCGACCCCTGGTTCCTGGTAGAGGCGGCGCCGGAAGCCACCGCGCTGATCCATCAAGCGCGAACCATTAACGACAATCAACCCGCCTATGCCGTCAGCCAGATCGCGCGTTCACTGGGGGGCTCGTTGGAGGGCCGGATCATCGCCGCCTTAGGCCTGTCTTATAAAGCGGATGTGGATGATTTGCGCGAAAGCCCAGCGATTGAGGTGGTTGAGGAGCTGGTCGAGGCAGGAGCTGAAGTCCGCACTTATGAGCCGCATGCCGCCAAGGCCAAAGTGACGGGAGCAGAGGCCGCGGCTTCCATCGAGGAGGTCCTGGAGGGTGCGGAGGCGGTGGTGCTGCTGGTGGATCATGAAGCTTTTCGTTCACTTGATCCGCAGGAGGCAGCCGCCAGGATGAAGGGTAGAACAGCTTTCGATTCGAGGGGCGTTTGGCCGCGTGAAAAATGGCGCCAGGCGGGCTTTGAATTGAAGATCCTCGGTGTGGGCGGCGCCAATGGCTGATCCCGTGCGGGTGCTGACCATCCTCGGCACTCGACCCGAAGCGGTCAAGCTGGCCCCCGTGGTTATGCAGTTGAAAGAGAGCCAGTTCTTCCAGCCCTTCGTCTGCATCACCGCTCAGCACCGTGAAATGCTGGATCAAGTGCTGGAATTATTTGAGATCAAGCCGGACTTTGATCTGAATTTGATGACACCCGACCAGAGCCTGGCTGAATTGACGGCCTCCGTTTTTCAGGAGCTCGATCGCGTGGTTGAGCAGGTGCAGCCGGATTGGGTGTTGGTTCAAGGCGATACCACCACTGTGATGGCGGCCAGCCTGTTAGCCTATTACCATCAGGTGCGGGTGGGCCACGTGGAGGCGGGCCTGCGCACAGGCGACAAATGGCAACCCTTCCCCGAAGAGATCAACCGCCGGGTGGCGGGGGTGGTGGCCGATCTTCACTTCGCACCGACGGACCAAGCCCGGGATAACTTGCTGGCGGAGGGGGTTCGGGCAGAGACGATCCATGTCACAGGGAATCCGGTTATCGACGCGCTTGAAATGATGGCCGAACGCATTGACGCTGATGGGACGATGCCCTTCGATTGGGTCAAGCAGGAGGCCAGGCTGGTGGTCCTTACGGCTCATCGGCGGGAAAACTTCGGCGCGCCATTGGAATCCATTTTTAATGCCATCGTTCAATTGGCGGATCGTTATGGTGAGCAAATCCAATTCGTGTATCCGGTTCACCTAAACCCCAATGTGCAGGACCCCGCCCACCGCCTCTTGGCCGACTACCCAAACATAATATTGACAGAGCCACTGGCTTATCTACCCATGGTCCAGCTTATGCGGCAGGCATATTTGATCCTGACGGACTCCGGCGGCATCCAGGAGGAAGCGCCCGGGCTGGGGGTGCCTGTGCTGGTGCTGCGTGAGAAGACGGAACGGCCAGAGGCGCTGGAAGCTGGCACAGCCCGGCTGATCGGCACCAACACGGATCGAATCGTGGCGGAGGTTTCCAGGCTGATGCAAGATCCGGATGCCTACCGCAGCATGGCGCAGGCGATCAACCCCTTTGGTGACGGGCGGGCGGCTGAGCGCATCGTTTCAGCGCTTATTGACGCTTCCGATTGATATTGCTCCGGACTTTGCAACCTCTACGTTTTATATGTGCATTCGATGACTGAGAATCGAACGCTATGCATGGTGTCTCGAATTCCGGGCGTGGCTGGCCCGGCCAGTTTCCAGCGGCGGTTTGCCGCAGGTCTTCAACGGCGTGGACACCACGTCGAATACGGCTGGGCCAATGCGGAGGGCGCCGATGCGGTCATGGTTATCGGCGGAACACGTCAGCTGGCGCAGCTGCGAAAACAGCGCAAGAGGGGAACACCGTTGGTTCAGCGGTTGAATGGCATGAATTGGATCCATCGCCAGCGATGGACCGGACTCAGCCATTTCCTGCGAGCCGAGTTGAACAATCTGTTGCTGCGGATCGTCCGCGATCGGGCGGATCTGATTGTCTATCAGAGCCGGTTTGCCAGGACGTGGTGGGAGCGTGAACACGGCGTGGCCGGCGCCACGGCCCATGTGGTGCACAACGGGGTGCCGCTGGACCGCTATTCACCCGATGGTCCGGGATCTCCGCCCCCGCACGCGGTTCGAATGGCCGTGATTGAAGGTCGCATCGGCGGCGGCTATGAAGTGGGCCTGCGCTGGGCTTTAGCCCTCGCAGAAGGGCTGGAGGTTGAGCTGGGGAAGCAGGTTCAAGTGGTGGTCGCCGGCGCGGCGGAGCCTTCCGTGCGGGCTCAGTTTCCGGAAAAGGTCCGCTGGTTAGGACTGCTTAGCCCGGAGGAGATTCCGGGATTACACCGTACTTCGCACTTGCTTTTCGCCGCAGACCTGCATCCGGCATGCCCCAACAGTGTGCTGGAGGCGCTGGCCTGTGGGAATCCGGTGGCCGCCTTTGCCACCGGCGCCATCCCCGAAATCCTTGACGCCTCCTGCGGTGCGGTGGCCCCATTTGGCGCGGATCCCTGGCAGGTCCAGGACCCGGACATCCCATCGCTGGTAGCGGCTGCTGTGCCATTGATCGAGAACCAGCAAGTCTTCCGCCAGGCTGCCCGGGACCGAGCCGAGGAGGCCTTCAGCCTGGAGCGTATGGTTGATGGCTATCTTAATGCCTTGGGTTGGACCTAGATGGATGCGTTAAGACACGCCGTATTGAAGATGGCTGCCTGGACCGCACGCAGGCTGCCCTCGAAAGTGCGAACGGCGCTTTACCGGCTGGGTCCGGCCACCGGGCTGATCCGAGGGGCGCTGAATCAAGCGGCGCCGCAGGGGCGAACGAAGGTGGAGATTGCAGCCGGATTGCTCCAGGGCAGCCACTTTGAGTTGGATTTGCAGGAGGAGAAGGATCTCTGGCTGGGCAACTACGAAACCGCGTTGCAGGCATGGCTTCCATCATGGATCCAGTCGGGGATGGTGGTCTATGACGTGGGCGCCAATATTGGCTACCTGACGGTAGCTTTCGCCCAACTGGTCGGGCCTAAGGGCTCCGTGTATGCCTTCGAACCGCTGCCGGAGAACCAAATTCGGCTCGAGCAGGCCGTGGCGGACAACAATCTGGAGGAACGAATTCGGGTTATTGAAGCAGCCGTTGGCGCGGGCGGACAACGGGCAAGATTCCTGGTTCACGCTTCAGGTGGCATGGGTAAGCTGGCCGGCTCTTATGGTCGAGATACTGCCTATGCTTCACAGATTGAGGTGGAGGTCTGCACGCTCGATGACTATGTGCTCGGCGGGCAGGCGCCGGCTCCTGATTGGGTCAAGGTCGATGTGGAAGGCGGCGAGGGCGCCGTGCTCCAGGGCGCCAACCAATTACTGAAGGAGGTGCGCCCCAGTTGGCTTGTCGAGATCCATGGGCCCGAGGCCGGGAAGCAGACGCTGCAGCTGCTTCAAGAGGCAGATTACCGGCTGTGGACCATCGGGCAGCAGCTGCGATCGGTCCTTGATCCTGACCACCTCGATTGGAAGGCCTACCTATTGGCTCTGCCTGAGGAACGAGCGGAGAACATTCTGCATGGCTGATAATCTGGAGCGCTTCGACGGCAAAGTGGTCCTGCAGCAGCGGGTGCTTCCATCGTACAGAATTCCATTCTTTGACCGGCTGGCCTCCGTCTGCGCTGGCGGTTTGGAGGTCTATGCTGGAATGCCTAGGCCTGGGGAAAGTATCCTGACGGGGCGGGAGCCCGAGCGGGCGCGTTGGGTAAAGGCCGATAACCGGCATTGGTTTGCAGGGGGACTTTACATGCTTCGGCAGCCCGGGCTGATCACGTGGCTTGATGATTCCACACCGGAAGCGCTGGTACTCGAGGCCAATCTGCGTTATCTGGATAATTGGAGAGCGATTCACTGGGCGAAAGCGGAAAGTGTGCCTGTCATTGGATGGGGGTTAGGCGCGCCGGCGGTTTCCGATGGATGGAATCCAGCGGCTTGGCTCTGGTCCAGGTTTTTGACGAGTTTCGACGCGCTGATCACTTACAGTTCGAAGGGGGCTTCGGAATACCATCAGGCCGGCCTGGAGGCGAACAGGATCCACGTTGCCCTGAACGCGGCGGTGGGCGAGCCGACGGAGGTGCCAGATCGTCAGCCGCCGGTAGGTCGCCCGCTGCGAGTGCTGTTCGTCGGCAGACTGCAGGCGCGCAAGAATGTGGATCATCTGCTGCGGGCCTGTGCCAGGCTTGGACCTGAAGTGGTTTCGCTGCGGATTGTTGGAGAGGGGCCGGAGGAGCCCACGTTAGGGAAAATGGCCGGCGAGATCTTCCCGGCTGCCGAATTCAAAGGCGCCCAACAAGGGGAGGCGCTCCGGAGTTCATTTGAGTGGGCCGACATTTTTGTGCTGCCCGGCACCGGAGGTTTGGCCGTACAGCAGGCGATGGCCCACGGGCTGCCGGTGGTGGTGGCGCGAGGGGATGGCACGCAGGAGGATCTGGTTCGTCCGGAGAATGGCTGGTTGCTGGAAAAGGAGTCCCCCCAAGAATTGGCAGCAGTCCTTAAGGAGGCGGCAGATATCCCCAATTTACTGATGGAAATGGGCCGGGCCGGCGCAGACATTGTGCGTGAGGAGGTCAACCTCGACGCCATGGTGGAGGTCTTCCTTGAGGCGCTGCGAGGCGCGACGGAGAGGAGAGGTTGATGCGCCTGCTTTTTGTGGCTGACGGCCGCAGCCCCATCGCTCGAAACTGGATTGAGCCCTTTATCCAGGCCGGCGATGAGGTGCATCTTGCCTCAAGCTACCTCTGCGAGCCAATGGCCGGGCTGGCATCGTATCAGATGGTGCCGGTGGCCCTGAGCGGTCTGCGCAGCGGCTCGGGGGGCGCGAGCGGCGGCGCGGCAGGGATCCGCTGGCGCACTCGCGCCCGCCATTACCTGGGGCCCCTGACGGTGCCCTTTTCCGCCAGCAAGCTGCGGAGTCTGATTCGTGAGCTGCAGCCGGATCTTGTTCATGCGCTGCGTGTGCCCTTCGAGGGAATGATGGTTGCCTGGAGTGATCCATATGCGCCGCTGGCCATCTCCACCTGGGGCAATGATTTCACTTTGCACGCCGGGGGTTCCCCCCTGATGCGCTGGCTGACAGCCAGGACTATGAGGCGAGCGGACGGCCTCCACGCCGACTGCCGGCGCGACTTGCGCCTAGCGAAGGAGTGGGGCTTCAGCGCTGGCAATCCAGCGGTGGTGCTGCCGGGCAATGGCGGGTTGGCCCCGGTATTCCTTCAGTCCGAACCACCACAATTGCCTGAGACCTCCGAGGTGGCCCGATTGTTAGCGGAAATAGGGCCCGAGCGACCGGTGGTTGTGAATCCGCGAGGGTTCAGAGCTTATGTCCGCAATGACACCTTCTTTCAAAGCATCCCGCTGGTCCGGGCCGTCCACCCCGCGGTGCTTTTCGTGTGCCCCACGATGAAGGATGACCCGGTGGCCGAAGGATGGGTGGATGAATTGTCGATCCATTCCCACGTTCGGCTGCTGGGAAGGCTCAATCCGCGCGAAGTGGCGGTGCTGTTGCGCCGAGCCCAATTGATGGTATCGCCCAGCCAGCACGACGGCACCCCCAACAGTCTGCTGGAGGCGATGGCCAGCGGCGCAGTACCGATCGCAGGGGACTTGGAGTCAATCCGGGAGTGGATCAACCCGGGGGAAAACGGTCTGCTGATTGATCCGGAGGATCCAGCCGATCTGGCCCAGGCAGTGTCAAGGGGCCTGTCGCGCGACCAATGGCGTCAGCAAGCGGAGGTCCAAAACCGAAGCCTGATACAAAAACGGGCAAGCCGGGAGGTGGTCTACCGTGAAGCGCGCAACTTCTATGAGCGGATGCAGCAGCACACCGCGATGCTATAATCCAGGCCATCTCTGGCTGTATTTGATCCTCAAAACCCGCAGCAACGGCGGATGATCCCATGAAACAAGTCGTTCAGGACATGCAAAGCGGCGAAACCAAGGTTATGGATGTGCCTGTGCCATCGGTGGCGCCCAATATGGTCCTGGTCAGAAACCAGGCCTCGCTGGTGTCTCCAGGCACGGAGCGGTCGGTCGTATCCTTCGCCGATAGCTCGCTCCTTGGCAAGGCCAGACAGCGTCCGGATTTGGTTCGCCAGGTGTTGGACAAGGTTCGACGTGAGGGGCTGCTGACAACGCTTGAGGCGGTCCGCCATCGTTTGGAAGAGCCGCTGCCGCTGGGCTACTCCTCGGCGGGGACCGTGGTTGAGGTGGGAGCTGGTGTGACTTCCGTGCGGCCCGGGGATCGGGTGGCCTGCGGTGGTGGGGGTTATGCCGTGCACGCGGAATACGCGATGGTGCCCAAGAACCTGGTGGCGAAAGTTCCGGAGGGTGTGCAGACGGAAGCGGCAGCCTTCGCCACGTTGGGTTCGGTGGCGCTGCACGGCTTCCGTTTATTGGACGTCTCCGTGGGCGAGCGTGTTGCCGTCATCGGCCTCGGCCTTTTGGGTCAGCTGGCGATGCGAATCGCCCAATCGGCTGGCTGCCAGGTATTGGGTATTGATGTGAGCCAATGGCGGGTCGATTGGACCGAGGAGCAGGGCTTATCAGCCATCCACCGCAGCCAGGCGGTGGAAGCGGCGAAGTCCGTGAGCCAAGGACTGGGATTCGACGGCGTGCTGCTCTGCGCGGACACTTCGGAGTCCGACCCGGTGGAGCTGGCCGGTGAACTGGCCAGGGACAGGGCCACGGTGGTGGCGGTAGGCGCGGTTGGGATGGATCTGCCGCGCCGCCCCTATTACGACAAAGAGCTGTCCTTCATTGTCTCCCGCTCCTACGGACCCGGACGCTACGATCCGGGGTATGAGGAAAGCGGCGTGGATTACCCTGCCGGCTACGTGCGCTGGACGGAGGGGCGCAATCTTGAAGCGATGCTCTCGCTGATGGACTCCGGAAAACTGGACCCCAAGCCGCTGATTACACACCGGTTCGACGTTCGCCGGGCGCCGGAGGCTTATGCGATGCTAACCAGCGATGAGGCGGAGCGGGCCTTCGGTGTGCTGCTGGAGTATCCAGGAGAAGGGATCAAAACGGCAAAGGCTCGGCGAGTCCAGGTTCATCAGCGAAAGCCGGCCGGCGCCGTTCGGTTAGGCGCGGTGGGCGCGGGCAATTTCGCCACGAATGTGCTGTTCCCCAAACTAAAGGACCGGTCGGATATCGATCTCGTAGGCTTGGTCTCGGTCCGGGGTCTATCGAGCGCCGAGGCGGCCGAGCGCTTTGGCTTCAATTACGCTGCCACGGACTTTCAAGAGCTGCTGGCGGACGACCAGGTCAATACGCTGGCTATTCTCACCAGGCACCACCTGCATGCTGAGCAGACTGCAGATGGCTTGAATTCGGGCCGGCACGTCTTCTGTGAGAAGCCGCTGGCGTTGAATTGGGAGGAGCTCGAGGATGTGGAGCAGGCGCTGGGGAGCGCTGAGGGCCTGCTGACCGTGGGCTTCAACCGCCGCTTCGCACCGTTGCTTCAGGAGATGAGGAATTTCTTTGAAAATGTCGCAGGGCCAAGGGTGATCCAGTATCGCGTGAACGCGGGCGCGCTGCCGGAGGGGCATTGGCTGCTGGATCCCGTGGTGGGCGGTGGCCGCTTGATCGGTGAGGGTTGTCATTTCATCGACGCAATTTGTTTCCTGGCTGAATCCGAGCCGGTTCAGGTGTACGCTCGCCCGTTGGGTGCAGGAGCCAACGGTGATTTCGTGCTGACGCTGGATTTAGCCGATGGATCCGTGGGCTCCGTGGTTTATGCCTCTGGGGGGGATCGAGCTCAAGGGAAAGAGCGCGTGGAGGTCTTTGGCGGCGGTAGATCGGCGGTGCTTGAGGATTTCCGCCGGTTGGTGACTTACTCTGGCGGGAGGAGTCAAACCAAACGAAGCCTGATGCGTCAGAACAAAGGCCACGGTGCCTTGTGGGAGGCTTTTATAAATTCGGTCAGCGCTGGTGGTGATCCGCCCATCGACTACGCATCATTGTTGTCGGTCAGCGTGGCGACTCTGGCGGCCGCCGACTCCCTCCAATCCGGTGCCCCTGTGCACCTTTCAGAACGAGCGCACAGCGGAGAAACATGACCTCCGCCAGGACGGCGCTGAGGGCCGTGCGTGCTCTGGGTGCGCGCTCATCAGCCCACTACCTTCACTACCAGGCAGTCCTAAAAAGCGGTTGGATTCGCAGCCGAACCCCCGTCCGGGCGTGGGAATCATTTGAGATTCCAATCAACGACCGCGAGCCAACGAAAATAGCCGGCCGTTTCTTTTGGCAAGCGGACTTGAATCTGCCGGCGCATTTGAATTGGGCTGGCGATGCCAGGGAACAGGCAAGGATCGAAGGCGATCGGATCCTCGAGGGCGTGTTTCCGTTGTTCGGCCTGCGCTGGGTTGAGCTGGGTTCTCCGCCGGACTGGCACGCATTTGCGCCGCTGGCGGAAGCCGGGAAAGCCGGCCGGGTCCCGCCGGACAGTCATTGGACGGATTATTCGCTGGATGACCTCGGGGCGGATGTGAAGCTGTTGTGGGAGCCGTCTCGTATGAGCTGGGCCTTCAAACTTGGCCGTGCCTATCGCTGGACCGGGGATGAAGCCTATGCCGAAGGCTTCTGGAAGCTGCTTCAAAGCTGGTGCCAGAGCCACAAACCCAACCGCGGACCTCATTGGATCTCGGCGCAGGAGGTCGCGTTTCGTATTCTGGCCCTCAGCTTTTCAAGGGTGAGCTTTGGCTCATGGCTGAACCAGCAGCAGCATCATTGGCTTGCCACAGTGGTTCGGGCTCATGCAAGTAGGATCCCGCCGACCATCGCTTACAGCCGCGCCCAGCGGAACAACCATCTGCTTACGGAGGCCGTCGGGCTGTTGACGGCTGGGTTGCTGTTTCCACAGCTGCCCGAGTCGAAGCGCTGGTCGCATACAGGCTATCGTTGGTTGGCGGCGGGCCTGGCGGACCAGGTTTTCGAAGATGGCGGCTACATCCAGCATTCGACGAACTATGGTCGGCTGGCGTTGGAGTTGGGGTGCTGGGCAGCGGTGATCTGTGAGCGCAACGATCTGGCGCTCCAGCGGCGGAGCAAGGATGCGCTGGTCCGGCTGGCCGGCTGGCTGACGGATATGGTCGATCCGGCCGAGGGACGCGCCCCGAATTTCGGACCGAACGACGGCACCCAACTTCTTCCACTCACTGAGAGCGGATTCTCCGATTACCGCCCCACCCTGCAGGTGGCCAGGGCTGTGCTTGGTGGTAAGGCGCTCTACGGTGACGGTCCCTGGGATGAGTTGTGCTATTGGTTTGGCACGGAACCCCCACCGCGCCGCACCAGGCCCAAGGCCGCCAGGGTGGACCATTCCAAGATAGGTGTGTACTCCACAGGGGGAGACTCGGCTCATGCTTTTCTTCGTGCGGCGGATTTTCATTCGAGGCCTGGGCATGTGGACCAAATGCATGTGGACTTGTGGTGGCGAGGGCGTAACCTGGCGCTCGACCCCGGCACATATCTCTACAATGGAGAGCCACCCTGGGATAATGCCCTGGCCGGCGCATTGTTCCATAACACTATCGTGGTCGATGGGCGCCAGCCCATGGAAAAGGCGGGCCGGTTTCTGTGGTTGGATTGGTCCAAGGCTTCACTTGTCAATAAATCGTCTTCCCCGGATGGTCAATTGGAATTGATGATTGCCGAGCACGACGGCTATCAATCGCTGGGCGTCCGCCATCGGCGGAGCTTACTGCGGGCGGGTGATAATCTTTGGTTGGTGGTGGACGATCTTGAGGGATCAGGCCATCATGCCGTTGTGCTGCCGTGGCTTCTTCCCATGGCGGATTGGAGCACAGCCGGGGAAGATCTGAGGCTGAATCTGCCCGAAGGAGGTGTTCGACTGAGAGTAGCGGCGGCCGGTCTCGAGCGAAGCCTATATTCCGCCGGGGAACGATTGCTCGGCCCAGGTCTAGGGCTGGAGGCGCCTCAACTGGGTTGGAATTCGCCAACCTATGCCTTGAAAGAACCGGCGCTGCATTGGATCAGCCGTTGGCGGGGAACTTTGCCAGTGCAAATTTTGAGCTGGTGGTGCTTTGATGGCGCCGAGCCGGCTGCCCTTGAACTTCGATGGGGCGAAGGCCACGCTTCATTGTTGCGGGCGGTCCACATGGGCGGCGCCACATTGAGAATCTGATATGCATATCCTGCTTCTTCATCAAGCCTTCGCTGCGCTGGGTGAGCCCGGTGGAACGCGGCATCACGAAATGGCGCGATATCTCACGGAGGGCGGTCATCGGGTGACCGTATTGGCGGGCGGCGTGAGATACCTCACCGGCGAGGCTACGCAGCGGAGCCGCTGGCTTGACAAAGACAGGGATGACCGGGGGGTTCGGATATGGCGGCCTTACACATACCACGGCTGGCACAAGTCCTTCGTCCACCGTGTCTTCAGCTTCCTGAGTTTTATGGTTTCCTCCTTCCTGGCTGGCCTGGGTGTGCGAGGGGTGGATGTGGTGTGGGGAACTTCACCCCCATTGTTCCAGGCTGTCAGCGCATGGCTGCTGGCTCGTTTGAAAGGCGTGCCATTTGTGCTCGAAGTGCGGGACCTGTGGCCGTTGTTTGCCATTGAGGTGGGCGTGCTGCGCAGCGATCTGTTGATATCGCTCTCCCGCTGGCTGGAGCGGTTCCTGTATCGAAGGGCCGATTGGATTGTGGTGAACTCTCCCGGATTCATTGAGCACGTCAGCGCCCGCGGCGGTGAACGGGTGGAGCTGATCCCGAACGGTGTGGATGTTTCCATGTTTGACCCGGGTTCCAGCGGCAAGGCATTTCGAGACGAGCATGATCTCGACTCGGCCTTTGTAGTGCTGTACGCCGGGGCACATGGGATGTCCAATGATCTGGGTGTGGTGCTGGAGGCCGCCTCCCAAGTTGCAGCACCCGAGGTGCTGTTTGTGCTCCTGGGGGCGGGCAAGGAGAAGGAATATCTGCAGGCAGAATCCCGGCGTCTGGGCCTGACCAACCTCCGCTTTGTGGATCCTGTGCCAAAACAACGAATGCCGGCGGCGCTGGCGGCGGCCGATGTCTGTCTTGCCATTTTGAAGCCCATCGATGCCTACAAGACCACCTACCCGAATAAGGTCTTTGATTACATGGCTGCCGGGCGGCCCGTGGTGCTGGTGATTGACGGTGTCATCCGGCAGGTGGTCGAAGAAGCCGGGGCTGGAGTGTTTGTGCCGCCCGGGGATCCAGCGGCTCTGGCGGCCGCCGTGGAGCAGCTACGAAGCCAGCCCGACAAAGCCCGTGAGATGGGTCGCCGGGGGCGCCGCTATGTTGCGGAGCATTTTGATCGGAACGAGTGGGCGCAGCGCCTGGCGGTTGTTTTTGAGCGGGTGGTCGCCGAGGAGGCAGCAGAGCGATGACCGCTCGGCTGCTGCCAGAAGGGGTGCCTGTCCGAAAGCGGGCTTTCGATTTACTGCTCACGATTCCGGGAATGCTCTTGATCAGTCCGATTTTGGTGCTGCTGGCTCTGCTGGTGCTGGTGGTGCACGGGCGGCCGGTGGTCTTCAGCCAGCGGCGGCCGGGCTTCCGGGGGGAACCCTTTGAATTGCTGAAGTTCCGGACCATGCGGGATTTGCGCGATGAACAGGGACAACTTCTCCCGGATGAACAGCGCCTGACCGGCCTGGGCCGCTGGCTCCGCTCCTTGAGTTTGGACGAGCTGCCGGAGTTGGTGAATGTGCTCCGGGGTGAGATGAGCCTGGTGGGGCCGAGGCCTTTGCTGATGCAGTATTTATCACGCTACAGCCATGAACAGGCCAGGCGGCACAACGTGCTCCCCGGCATTACCGGCTGGGCGCAGATCAACGGCCGCAACGCGGTGAGCTGGCAGGAGAAATTCCAACTGGATCTGTGGTATGTGGACCACTGGTCGCTGTGGCTGGATGTGAAGATCCTGGCCATTACCTTATGGAAGGTGATCAAGCGGGAGGGCATCAGCCAGCCAGGCCATGCCACCGCCGAAGAATTCATGGGGAATGAGTAGGCGTCACGCCACAGTCATTCGTGAGAATTTTGTTAGAAATTGGCTGGTGCAAATGGTGCTGGTTGTGTATACTGGCGGACGAACGACCCCATTTTCGACTGCAACAGGGAGGGAGAACAGCTAGCTCAAAGGTTCCTGCAATCCGTCTCCAGTGGTCACAACCCGCCCAACATCCTTCCTAGCGCGGGTTGCCCGGCCAGGCAAGGCGGAGATGGGGAAGCACATCATTCAAGCCTCGATTGAGGCCAGCTAGTGAGAGGGAGTCCAAAAGGAGGACCCAATGCCAGAGACACTTGAATTCTATGACGTCAAGACCCGCACGAAATTCCAGAGCGCTGACTGGCGCATCGAAGTGAAAGAAAAGAACAACACCAAGCGCTATTTCGCCGTCACCAAGGCGCCGGCCGGCACCCATGAAGCGTGGCGAATCGTCAGCAAGGACTTCGCCCAGAAGAACATGTAGTTTCGGCTTTTGAAGCCGCAAGCCGCCCACCAACGTGGGCGGCTTTTTCTATGGGTGGTATTATTGCGTTCGCATTGGTCACGCCCTTAGAAAGAGCATCGCCACGTGATCCTGGAAGCCTCCCCGGAAAACATCTATCGAACCATGCTGCGCATTCGTCTGTTTGAGGAACGGGTGCTGGACTGGTTCCCGCGCGGCGTGTTTTTTGGGACCACCCACACCTACATTGGCCAGGAAGCCGACGCGGCCGGGGTGATGACAGCGTTGCAGGAAGGCGACATCGTGGTCAGCAACCATCGCTGCCATGGCCATTTCCTCGCCTACGGCGGCTCGATGGAGGCGTTGGCAGCGGAGCTGATGGGCAAGAAGACCGGCGTGTGCGCTGGTCGGGGTGGCAGCCAGCATATCCAATGGCGGGATTTTTACGCCAACGGGATCTTGGGCGGAACGCTGCCGCTGGCCATGGGCATGGCGCTGGCGGAAAAGGCCCGTGGTTCGGGAGCGATTGTGGCGGCTTTTCTGGGAGACGGCGCGCTGGGTGAAGGCGCCGTGTACGAGAGCCTGAATATAGCCTCGCTCTGGGATTTACCGTTGTGGTTGATCGTAGAGAATAATCGCTACGCTCAGAGCACGCCGATTGAACTGAACCTGGCAGGCTCAATCGCCCTGCGTTTCCAGGCTTTTGACATACCGGTGGTGTCGCTGGAAGCGGAGGACGCGCTGGTGGTCGCCGAGATGGCGCAGCAGATGACCCGTTCAATTCGTGAGAGCGCGGGACCCAGAGCGCTCATCCTGGAAACCTATCGCTTTGGCCCGCACTCCAAGGGCGATGACAGCCGGGATCCCCAGGAAATTGCGCGCTTCCGTGCCAAGGACCCGCTCCAGCGGCTGGCAGCAGAGCTCGAGCCCGAAGCACGAGCATCCATCGCCGAGCTGGCCCAGCAGGATGTGGAGGCGGCTTTTCAGGCGGCAGAAGCGGCGCCACTCGCTACACCCGACCAACTAAGCTCTGCACTGGAGTCCGCCGAATGAAGGTGCTGGAAGCGCTGAACGGCGCGTTGCGGGATTGTCTGGCCCGGGACGAGCGAGTGCATTTCTTGGGGGAGGACATCCTGGATCCCTACGGCGGCGCCTTTAAAGTGGCGCAAGGGCTTTCGACGGAATTTCCCGACCGGGTCCATTCAACGCCGGTTTCAGAGGCGGCCATCGTCGGCGCCGGCACCGGTATGGCCTTGCGGGGCAGGCTGCCGGTGGTTGAGATCATGTTCGGCGACTTCATCACGCTGGCGGCCGATCAACTGATCAACCACGCCTCCAAACTGCGTTGGATGAGCAACAACCAGGTGCAGGTGCCGCTGGTGGTGCGAACCCCCATGGGAGGTCACCGTGGCTACGGACCCACCCACAGTCAAACGTTGGAGCGGCTGTATTTGGGTGTACCTGGGCTGAGGGTGGTGGCCGCCTCGGCTACGATCGATCCCGGAGCTATGCTCTCGGCAGCTATTCTCAATGACCC
>JBKHKF010000203.1:0-5430 GCA_046537745.1 Anaerolineales bacterium
GAAGCAAAGGATTTCAAGCTCAGGCAGCGAAATCCCCTGGCGGCCGTGCTCATAGGATGAAAATGTGCTGGGGCTTATGCCGAGCATCTCAGCAGAATCACGGATGCTCTTGCCGGCTTCCATTCGAGCTTCACGGACGAGTGCTCCAAGCATTTTGGTCCGGAGAGATAGGGCTTGATTTTCTGTCATGTTGTCACTCCGTTGAGCATAGTCGCCTGGGTGGCGCGATTATAGCAAAGGCGTGATTGCTTTTCGTCTGATTGCGGATCCGCCAATTACGTGATTGCCTGCTCCATCAGCGTTTGCTGTTTCTCGATGATTTGGTGCGCGATTCGGCGAATCTGTTCCGTCCCCCCTTCTTCCGGGAAACGCAGCTCCAGGGGGGCATGCAATCGATTGGTCAGTGCCATGTTTGGACCGAGATGGGGCACGGTGGCATCCGGCGGGCGAGACAATATGGCCGTCAGATCATCCGAAGCCATGTCCTCCGTCCCTTGAGACCGGTTGGATAGTAGAAAGAATCGTCGGCGGGGGATCCCTTGATTCTCCAGGTGCCGGAGCACCGCAGCAGTTACACCGACGACCTCCGGCTCGGGGCTGAGGACCATCACGGCCAGGTCCGTTTGTCTCAGGACTAACATCGTGAGGGGTGAAAGAGTCCGACCCAGGTCCACAATCACGCGATGAAAGCCAGCCCGCAGGCTCTGGATAAGTGGAGCCAGTCGATCCGCGTCGAGCTTGGCCCCTTGGGCGGGGTCCTTGGCGCCGGGAACGAGATGGAAATTCCAGGATTTGGGTACAGGCAGTGTGTTCCGCAGGAACTGTGGTGTGAGCTGCTGCGGCTCTAGTTGGCTGGTCAGTTCCACCACGTCATAGGGTGACTGCGCTCCAGAAATCCGGCTTAGGAAACCGAGGGGGAGCACCAAATCCAGGACGGCCGTCCGGCTTTCATCCTGGCGGGCGATCTCCTGTGCCAGGTTCAAACAGAGGGAAGAGGTGCCGATGCCTCCTTTGGCGCCCATGAAGGCGATGACCCGGCCCGGCCGAATAGGGGCAGTGCCGCCTTCGTCCTTGCTTCCATCATGGCCCGGGGCCAGGGTCCTGAGCAGCATTTCAACGGCATCGACCTGCTTGACAAAATACTCATCAACGCCTGCATTTAGTGCCTTTTCCGTGGCTTCGGCGCCGCTCCGGTGGGTTAGGCAAATCACTTGTTTGCGCTGGGTTCGCTTATCACTTCTGAGCTTCTCGACGACTTTGAGCCCGTCGATATCCGGTAGATCCAGCTCCAGGATGATGGCGTCTGGCTGGTCTCGCCAGGCGAGGATCAAACCCTCCTTGCCCGTGGGAGCATAGGAAACCTGGTAGCCGGCGCGCGTCAGCATGTGGCGCATGAAGGCCGCCGATGAGGTATCTGGTTCAATCAACAGCAGCTGTTTGTCGCTCATGGCTGCCTGCCTTTGATCAGTCCTCCTCAGCGGACTCCGGACCATTGATGGGTGGCATCAGATAGCCGATCCCCTGACGGGTGATGATGTGGATGGGGTCCTTCGGATCGGGCTCGATCTTCTGGCGCAGCCTGCTGAGGCAGACCCAAAGGATTTCTTTATCCTCCTGGTACTCCGGACCCCATACTTCGCTGAGCAAATCCTCCGGCGTTTGAACCCGGCCTATGGAGGCGGCAAGGGTTTGGAGCAGGCGGTATTCCGTCGCGGTCAGCGAGACCTCCTCCCCGTCCGAGGTAACCCGCGCCCGGGCGAGGTCGATTTCAAGCTCATGATGCTTAAACACCGGATGATGGAAATCCTCATCCGCGTGGCGTTCGGCGCGCCGCAGCACCGCGCGCACACGGGCCAGCAGTTCCTGCGCTGAGAAGGGCTTGATAACGTAATCATCAGCGCCGGCATCCAGGCCGCGCACGCGATCACGTTCCTCGCCTTTTGCTGTCAGTATGATGATGGGCACGGTGGAGAACTCCCGGATCCGCTCCGTGGCCGTGAAGCCGTCCATAATAGGCATCATGACGTCCAACAGGATCAGGTCGGGTTGATCGTTGGCGACCTTCTCCACAGCCTCCTGGCCGTTGGAGGCGGTTTGGACCTCGTACTCCTCGGATTTCAGGTTGACTTCCACCAAACGCTGATACCGCGGCTCGTCGTCCACTACCAGAATGCGAGTCTTTTCACTCATTCACTGCCCTCCATTTCGATCTCCGCTAACGCGCTTTGTTTTGGGATGCGGAAGAAGAAACGGGTTCCTTTGCCCGGTTCACTTTCCACGCTGATCTCTCCTTCATGAGCTTCAACAATCTTGCGACAAATATAGAGCCCCAGTCCAGTGCCGCGGGCGCTGCGGCTGCTTTCCGGCACCCGGTAAAAGCGCTCGAACAAATGGACGCGGTGCTCGGAATCGATGCCGGGGCCTTCGTCTTCCAACTCGATCCAGAGATCATCCTCGTTGGTCCGGGCCCGCAGTACAACTGGGGCATCGGGCGCGTATTTCACAGCGTTGGAAATCAGGTTGTCAAGAACCTGGGATATTCGGGTTGCGTCCATTTGGATCATGGGCATGTTTTCATCATACACGGCAGTCAGATCGAGTTCGGGATACATGGACTTGGCCCGGGAAACGGTATCCCGGATCAGTGCCGGCACGCGAGTGGGCTCCCGCGTCATATCCAGGCTGCCGCTCTCCAATCTGGAGGAATCAAGCAGATTGTCAATCAGCGCACGAAGCCGGTCCGCTTCATCGTCGATGATTTCGAGGAAGTCGGCCCGTTCTTTGTGATCCCACGAAGCGTCCTCGCGAAGCAGCGTGGTTACGTACCCCTTGATAAAGCCAAGTGGTGTGCGAAGTTCATGCGAAATCGTGGAGATGAACTCCTCCTGCATTCGCGCCAGCTCGCGCTGTGCCTCCAGGCTGGCGATGCGTCGGGCCATGCGGCGGTTTTCGAGAAGTTGGCCCACGTGCCAGGCGACGAATTCGGCCAACCGGATGTGTTCTGGTGGATAGGCGGGCCCGCCGAACCGGCCGAAGACCAATCCGCCAACACAGCGGCCGCCGACCATCATCGGCAATCCCAGGTAATCCCGCCGCCGCTCCCTGCCCTCGACAGATGGCCCGGCATCCTCCTGCCGGAGGACCGTTTGACCGCTGCGGTAGGCTTCCTCGGCCGCCTCTTCGCCCCAGGGGAGTTCGGATTGTCTGGAGCGCCCTCGGCCTAAAGCACGGGCGTAGATCGCTTCGAGCTCATCGGACTCCTCCGAGTGCAGGTAAAGCGATACGACATCGAAGATGAAGATGGTCCGGGCGAGCCGGAAGACGGCATCCATCCCGGCATCGGTGTCGTAAGTCTCGGCGACAATGCGGGCAATGGCGTACACCGCGTTGAGTTCACTGCCATGAGTGAGCGATCCGGATGGCACCAATGGGCCGGTCATGCCGCCCCCGTGGAAGTTGGCAGCTGGAAGGTGAAGCGGGTCCCCTGTCCTTCATCGCTTTCCACCTTCATATCTGCGCCATGAGCGTCCAGTATCAACTGCACCAATGCCAGTCCCAGGCCGGTTCCACCGTATCGACGGGTCGCTGACCCATCCAGTTGGTGGAAGGGCTCGAAGATTTCGTTAATGCGTTCCGGAGTGATGCCGATACCGGAGTCCTCCACCCTCACCGCCACCATTTTCTCAGACTGCCCGGCGCTGATCCGGACGTGCCCTCCGGGAGGGGTGAATTTGACTCCGTTGTCCACCAACTGGTGCAATACCCAACCAAGCCGTTGCGGGTCCGCCTGGACTCGATCCAGCTCCTCAGGAAAATTCAATTCGATGGAGACGCTGGCCTTCTTCGCTTTCTCCGCCATTTCTTGCTTGAGCTCTGTGGCCAAGTCTTTCAGGTCGACGGGCTGGGGGTTCAAGCGGATACCCTCGCGGGAGGCGGTCGAGAATTCGATCAGATCTTCGATGAGCTTCTCGAGTCGACCGGATGCGCGCTGAATGACGGAAAGAGCCTGGTTTTGATCTTCGGTGAGAGGCCCGAGCTGCTTGTCGGCGACCAGTTCGACGTAGCCCTTGATATGTGCGAGCGGGGTGCGCAGTTCATGGGAAACATTGGAAATCAGGTTGGCTTTGATCTGGTTGAGTTCGGTCAGCCGCTCCAGCGCCCGCCGGAGCTCGGCGGTGCGCTCGGAAACACGCCTTTCGAGCGTCCGATTAGCCTCCTGCAGGGCGGCGTGCAAATCGATGATCTGCCGCGTGATGGCTCGGTCCAGGGTCTCCCTATCGAGGAACCCCATCTTCAACAGAGTTTGGCCGAGTAGCTGATTCTGACCCTGATCCGCCAGCTGTTTTTGACGGTCAAGTGCCTGCTGAAGTTGTTCTGATGTGAGCAAACCCTGTTCGATCAGCGTTTCACCGATACGGGGAACCACGGAATCTGGCGTGGTGGGAACAGGAGCCACCTCGGGGAAACCATCCAAATAGGCGCGCTCGGCAAGCAAGGCGACCAGCGCCAGGTCAACACCGCAGTGCGGGCAGTGCCGCGCATCGCTTGGCAAACGCTTGGAGCACTGCGGACATGTCAGCGTTCCGGTGAGCCTGCCGGTGGATGATTCAGATGCCGTGGTAATAAGCGGATCCCTCCTAATTCGACGTAATCATAGCCTTGCATTGGCCTCTGGGCAAGCTGAGAGGGCTGAAAGCCCACTGTAAGGTCAAGCTGCATCAACTTTCGGCATAATAAGGCCACAGGTGAAATGACAATGACACTTCAAGTATTACTTATTGACGATGATCCAGATGTAGCTGTCACACTGCGGACCTTACTGCGGGGACAGGACTTCGACATCCAGCCGGTCTTCAGCGGCCGGGAGGGCATCGATATCTGTCGAGAGCAGGAGCCCGACGTGGTGATATTGGATCTTTTGATGCCGGAGCTGGACGGTTGGAAGGTATGCGACGAGATTCGCAGCTTTTCAAACGTTCCGATTCTCATTCTATCCGCGTTGGGTTCGCCGGGAAGTGTGGCGCAGGCATTGGATGCCGGAGCAGATGATTATCTGATCAAACCGGTTCACGCCAGCCTGCTGGCTTCCAGATTGCGCACGCTGGTACGTCGGAGATCATTGGTGACGGCTGGGCAAGCAGCCTAGCGGCCAGCAGAAGAAATCGAAAGGGCGGCCGCCAGGCCGCCCTTTTTCTTTAAAATATTTGGCTTGATTAGAGGGCCGCTTTGACCGCGCCGCCATCAAACATCAATGCGTGGCCGTGAATGAAGGAGGCGGCCGGTGAAGCCAGCCAGGCGATGGCCTGACCGAACTCTTCCACCGTTCCCATCCGTCCCAGCGGCACGACCTCAGCCACCCGGGCGGCTTCCTCCTCCACGGAGCGGCCGCTGCGGCTGGCTCGATCCTCCATGAGCTGCTTGACCCGGTTC
>JBKHKF010000204.1:0-5390 GCA_046537745.1 Anaerolineales bacterium
GGTTACATCCGCGCCGGCCCGCCGGGATCCAACTCGGCAAGCTCCAACGCGTGAGCGCCCCATCCCGAATCAAACCCGCCCCCAAACAACCAGACCACCCAGGCGAGCCTCCAAACCCAATGCTCACACCGCCTCCACCGATGAAACCATCATCGCAGGCACGGGTAAGCGCAATTACCATGACGTCGATCAATACCTGGAGCGCATTCAAGGGAAAATCAATAAGCTGGCCGAGGAGTTTGCCAACGGAAGCATTAATCGAGAGCAGTTCCAGCGGCTCTTTGAGCATTATCAAAGAGAGCGCACAGCCATTCAGAACTGGAAGGAATCCACAGAGTCCGCGGGCAACTGGCAGGATATCTCAAACGAAGGCAAAAGTATCGTTATCCGCAGCAAACACACCGCCAAGGTGCTGGGCTACGCAATTTACGTCAACGATTCCGGCATGCCACTCACCACGATCGGCGATTTTGAGCTGGATCCGGATCTGGCGGTCCCGATGCTCTCGTCCTATCGATCAGCCACCAAGGAGATCTTCGGCGGCGAAATGCGTTCGACCGAGATCGAAGGCGGCAACTGGCTCTGTTTCGTGCCTGGAGAGGACACCACCATGCTGGCCCTCTTCACCCGCGAGCCCGCCGCCCGCCAACTGAGCATTATGGAGGACCTGCACCGCCTCTTTGAAAAGGCGAATCGGCGCCACCTCGCTCAAGACCCGATTAACCCCGGCGTGCTGGCCTTCCCGCACTCCTCTTATCTTGGAAGACTCCAGTAGCCGCACTCCATGATGGCAACAATTCCGGTTCTCAAGGTCATCATTGCTGGTGATGGAAATGTTGGCAAGACCTCACTGATCCGCCGCTACTGCGAAGGCAAATTCGAACAATCCCGCGTCGCCACCATTGGTGTGGACTTTCAAACCAAGCTCGTCAAACTGGATCAAGGGGAAGTCAAACTCTCCATTTGGGACATGGCCGGGCAGGAGCGGTTTCAGGTGATGCGGGAGGGCTTCTACCGCGGTAGCCTTGCGGCCGCGCTGGTCTATGATCTGACCGAGCCCACCTCCTTGGAACACCTGGTCAAATGGCGCAAGGAGATCCGAAAAGTCATTCCCGATCTGCCCATGGTGGTTGTTGCAAACAAGCGCGACCTCGCTCCAGAGCATCCGATGAAGCACGGGCGCATGCTCGCCGATAAGATTCGAACCAGCCATCTGGCCACCAGCGCCCTCACCGGCGAAGGTGTAGCCGATATGTTCCGCCATCTGGCGGAGTTAGCGGTTTCAAAGCGCCGATCCTCTTAGCTCAGTCGGAAGTCGGAGATGGCTCATTTTCCAGTCGCGAAGGATGCACAGGCCTAAGAGCCTGCTGACTCCGATGAACCAGAAACACCCCGAACAGCACGGCGGCACCCCCGAGAATTTGCAGCGGGAACAGCGGTTCTGCCAACAGCACCGCGGCGAACGCCGCGGTGACGACCGGCTGGCCAAGCAGTGTCGGTGACACCAAGGATGCTGGCAGATGCCCCTGTGCGTAATTAATCAGCAGCCAGCCCACCACCTGCGGTCCCAATGCCAGCGCTAATAAAAAGCCGTAGCTCTCCATCGAATATCCAAAGAAGGGATATCCCAGGGCCAGGTTAAGCACAAAAAGCACCGCGACATTCGCCACGATGGAGAACCAGTAAAAGAGGATGAGCCTGATTTTGGCACGACCTCGTTGGGTCAGCAGGAAGTAGCCTCCATAAAAGAGGCCCGCCATCAGGCCCAACAGCGTCCCCAGCCCAACCTCAAAGGAGCGAACCGCATCCAGCCCAAAAACCACAGCGGCGCCGGCCAGCGCCACCGTCAGGCCCAGCCAGAAGCGGCGGCCCAGCCTCTCACGAAAGATAAAGACCGCGCCCAGACCAACCCAGAGAGGCGCCGTGTTCGCCATGAGGGTGGGATTGGTCGCACCGCTCAACATCACGCCGGCGGACCATGCGGCCAGGTCACCCGCAAAAAAGACCCCCGCCAGTAAGGCGAAGCGCAGATCGGACCAAGCGGGCAATCCGTTTCGCACGGATTCGCCAAGCGCGAAGGGCGCAACCACAACCACGGCAATGGCCACCCGGTAAAAGGCCGCAATCGTTCCGGGGACATCAGCCAGGCGAACCAGAATGGCGCTGAGCCCAAGCAGAAGCAATCCTAATCCCAGGGCCGAATAGGCAAGCAGACTCTGGCGATTATCTTGACCGTTGGTTTCCACTAAAAAAATCCCTTGACGTAAAGAAGCGGTTATCATTGGTCCTGCAACTGAAAGGACATGACACTTGCCTATTGAAACAGCCACACTGACGCAGGAAGGGCTGCATCCAGGTGCGCTCCAAGCAGAATCGCTGCGGCAGCTCGCCATCCTGGAACCTGAAGGAGTATATACCATCACTCGCACCTACCAGCGGACCAAAGCGGTGCTGCTGGAGGCGCATTTTGATCGACTCGAGGAGTCGGCGCAGCTTGAAGGAATCAACCTTAAACTCGATCGAGCTCGACTGCGAAAAGGACTCCGAGAGCTGATCGACCAGGCAGGATTCCAGGAGAGCCGACTGCGGATAACCGTTCCTCTTCAGGAGCCCGCCAAGTTGCTGCTGGCTGCGGAACCACTGCAGCCGGTACCCGATCAATTGAAAAAAAATGGTGTTGCGGCAGCTACGGTGAAGCTGGAGCGGCGCAATCCGCGATCGAAAACCAATACTTGGGAGCCGCAAAGGATGGCCGCCGCCGAGGAGCTGACTTGGGACATCTATGAGGGGATTCTCGTGGATGATGAGGGAAACTTGCTCGAGGGGTTCGGCAGCAACTTCTACGGCATTATCGATGGCGTATTACACACTGCGGAGCGCGGCATTCTGCAGGGGATATCGCGGCATATACTTCTGCAGGTTGTCCCGGAGAAAATGGCCGTCGAGACATCGCCGATTAATGTTGATCAGCTTCACAGACTTCAAGAAGCTTTTCTTACCAGCAGCAGTCGGGGGGTGCTTCCAATTGTAAGCATCGATGGACAGGCCATCGATGGCGGCACACCAGGAGTTCAAACACAACGGTTGAGCCAGCGCTATGATGACTGGGTCCAGCACCATCTAGAACCGATTTAGGGTTGGAAGCAAACTATATATGAGTGAATCAAGAGCGCGCGTGGGTAACCTCCTCATCCTGATTGGCGTGCTGGCATGGCTGCCCTATTACTTTCTGCTCTCCCAGGGGGGAACGCCTTCGATACTTCCTTTTCTCGCTGTACACCTCGCAGGTGTCCTATCAGGTGGTTGGCTCCGCTCTCGAGAGATGGACACGCGCAGTGAACACGGCCGTTCCCGAAAAATCATCGCCCGTATTCTGATCATCCTGGGGATCCTGGCCTGGGCTCCCTATTATTATTTGACGATAATTCAGGGAGTTGATCAGTCGATCACACCATTCCTGATCGCGCATCTGGTCGGCGTCCTTGGAGGCTCCGCCGTCCGCCTGAGCCTGGAAGCTGAGAAAATTCTCCGCAGAGATTAATTCATCAATCTGAATAATTTCGACCGAACAGCACCCTATTCACTTGTCGGCGTTGGCGTGAGTGTCACGGTTGGCGTGGGCGTAGGCGTTGGCGTGGGTGCATCGCCGGTATTTGTCGGTGTTGGAGTCGCAGTTGCAGGCTGACTGGTAAAAGTAGCCGTGGCTGTGTCGCCGTCGGGTGTGTCCGTTGGCGAAATCGTTCCAGTCTCCGTCGGAGTCTCCGTAAGTGTGCCGGTTGGTGTGGAAGTCGCCGGAGTCGTCGTCGCCTCGATACAGGCGTCATAGGCATAGGTAGCCGTCGGCTCCAGGTTGTTGTCGCTGAAGGTGTTCAGCGAGTTTGCATATTGGTCCGAGGCGGCGCAAAACTCATCCTCGGCAAGCAAAACATGGCCAAATTCCTTTGCTGATAGCGCATATTTGAAACAGGAATCCCATATCCCAGCTGCACAAAGGTCCGCGAAGTTCGAGACTGCCTCTGCCCAATCAAGGCCGATGAAGCTGTTTGCATACTGATAAAAGGCAGCGGAGCGTATCCAGCTTTGAGCCTGGTTATCGAGGGAACCAACCCGATCGGCCAGCCTCAAATCATAGATCCCCTGTTCCCGCTCGCCGCGGAAAATCTTAGCCATGCCTCGATTGCGAAACGCAGTGAACAGCAGATTGTTTACCTCTTCCAGCCGGAAATCTGGATCCCGGCGTCGGAGGCTGAGGAGGATCTCGATCGCCTCATCCCACGCCTCCCGCTGGTTGGCACTTCGGGCTGCCTCCAGCATTCCCTCCAGCGTGTCCGAGCTCAACGTCGGCGTCGGCGTCAAAATGATTTCCGTCGGGGTCGGACTTGGCGTGCGGGTTGGTTCGTTTAGCCCCTGCTGAGCCAGCAGGAAAAGGTCTTGTGCTCCTGGATAATTCGGATTGATTTCGAGTATGTACTCGAAGCGCTCCCTTGCCACCCGGAGACGCCCTTCTTCCAGATCTACCACGCCGCGGTCAAACTGCTCCTGAAGGAGCCCGGCCTGGGCGGTGGCTTCGGCATGCTGCCGGTCCTCGACGCCCAGATAATAGCCGGAACCGATAGATAAGCCCATGATCAGCAAGGTGGCAACTGCCAGGCCAATGAGGAGCCCCCAGGGAATGCTGGAGGATTTCTTCTCCGGCGGCCGCTCCGCGCCGCCGCCGACTGGCCGGGTATCACTCGCGTTTGAACGCCGGTGCGGCCGGGTTTGACCACTACTATTGATTGGGCGCGTATCTTCAGGCGTCATAGATGGTTCAATCCCTAAAACTCACGGCCGCGGGGTGGCATCGATACCCTCGGGAGGTGCGCCCACGGCGCTGGTCTCAACAAACAGGCGGTCTCGCAATTCCCGGATGGCATCGGGTACCGGCCGCAGCACCTGCGCGCCCGTGTCCGTGGTGTGGAATCGAACCATACCGGGGGGCGAAATGACCCCTTGTCGGATGTCATCCTTTGGGACATTAATGGCAAGCCAGCCCAGCGATACCATTTGAGACAGCGTCATGTCGGTCCGAATGCCGGAGGAAAGCTCCTGATAGAGCCTCGGGGCTTTCGAGACCAAGGTGGGCACCATATCGAAACCAACCACCCGATCCACCACGGCCAGCGCTACCTGTTGTTGTCGTTCCGCCCGCCCGAAATCGCCGCCGGCATTCTTGCGCACGCGCGCATAAGCCAGCGCTTCAGCGCCGTCCAGATGGTGCGCCTTCGCATCCAGCCAAAAGCTTGTACGGCCAATGGGTGAAATCTTGATCCGCTGGGGAACCAGCACGTCGATCCCCCCTATCTCGTCGATCATCCGCTCAAAGGCGGAGAACTCGATCACAGCATAGT
>JBKHKF010000205.1:0-5374 GCA_046537745.1 Anaerolineales bacterium
GAATACCGACCTCGGGCTTGGCTTTCAATCCGGCCTGCTGGACCCGATCGATCAGCGCCAGCCAATCCTCTGTCGGGAGGCTGATGAAGCCGGCGGAGAGCTCTATGATGTCGAATCCGACATCCTTGCAGGCCTCGATGTATTGGTCAACTGCGTCGCTGCCCTGGGTCAGAACGTACTCCATGAAACCGCCCGTGGAGACAAGCACATCGTACTGATGAGCCAGGTCCAGAATTTCGCGGAGCGTCTCCTCCGGCATAAGGGCGAAGGAACCACCTGCGAATTTCAGCGAGTCAACATAGTGGCCCATGGTCTCAAGTACATCGCTAAGGTAGCGCGGCCCCATGGGTGTGTAATATGGTCCTCGAATCTCGGTGATCCCCTGGGTGCGCGGCTTTTCCTGTCGTGAATTTGCGTTTAGGAAACTGAAAGTTCCTGTTTCGAATGCGGGTTTGGTCATCTTTGCTCCTCAATTTGGTTTCGGTATTTGAGCGAGTAGCTCGGTCAGCTGGCGAACTTCAATCCGATCCAGGTTCTGGATGGCCTCGGGGATATCGGATCCAAGGCCTCCGGCCAGTCGGCCTTCGGTCAGACGGTTGAACTTGTCCATCGCGCCGGACCAGGACATTGGACGGCTGGTGAAACCCTCGTAATCCACCTTTTCAATTTGATGGATGCTGCCGTCATGGAGTTCAACGGTTATTTTGCAGGGCATTTCTTCAGGGAAGCGTCGACTGTAGGCGGGGTTGGGCGAAACCTCGACCCGTCGCAGCAGATCCTGAACATCCAATCGCGCAATCCGGTCTTGTGCGTATTGGGGAGGCATCACATCGCCGTCCAGCAGAGCTACGGCGACAATGTAATGCAGGCTGTGATCGGCCTCCTCTTTGCGCCGGACGATGGTCTTATCGCCCTCTTCACCGCCGCCGATGATGTGGTAGGCGACGTCGAAGATCTCGATTGCGATGGATTCCACCTCCTCCGCTTGAAAACCCACTTCAGACTGCAGCTCCAGCAACCCTTCAGTAGCGGACTGAGAGTGAATTTCCGCATTGTATTTTTTGATGATGGTTCTTCGCACCCGTTCTAAATTCTCATTGGACCAATCGAGGTGGAACTTGCCGGCGATGGATTCCATGAAACCCTTGTTGCCCTCGAACACCTCCGGGGGACCCGTGATCCCCCGCATGGCCAGGAAAGTGGCATGGGTGGCAGCGAAGGCTGTATGCGGGTACGCAAGGCCCTTCCAATGAGAAAGCTCCCCTGTTCGGGTGACACGAAGTGCATTGAGGGCGGTGCCGCTGATGGCGATAGCGTTGGCCGTTTGATCCGGCGGGAGTCCGAGCGCCCGGGCGACCCCGGCGGCGGCGGCGTAGGAACCCTGAGTGGTGTGGTCAAAGCCCTTGGCTCGCACCGGAGCTTCATCGCTCAAGCGGCATTGGACCTGGTAGGCGACGGCCAGGGAGGTCAGAAGTGTCCGTCCATCCGCCTGGGCATACTCGGCGGCGGCCAGCACGGCCCCGAGATTATCGCTCGGATGGCAGGTTTCGCCCTCCGCCAGGTAGCTGTCGTTGAAATCTAGATAGCGTACCAGCCCACTGTTGTAGAGAGCGGCTCGATCTGGCGCGCTGCGGCCACCGCCGATCAGGGTGGCGTGCTGGCTGCCGTTGAAATCCTCCAGGTGGGCGCGAAGCATCTTCATGGGTTTGCCAGCGAGAGCGCCAATGGCGCACCCCACTGAATCCAACACCCGGATCTTCAGCGCCGCCACAGCCTCCTCTGATAGATCCTGGAAGCGACTGCTTGTAACAAAATCCGCGAGCTCTTGCACCTTTGTTGTCACTTTCGCTCCTTGCCCGGATGCCGGGCCAAAGCAGGGCCCGGGCCGACAGGGTTGATGGTTATGCGTCCTGTTTCATTCTAGCCTCCGGAGATCGTTGATTGCAGGAGCGCATCTTGAAAGCAGGCTGCAGTGGCCAGCTCTGGTTGCGGTTAAACAAAATCAGCCAGGCTTCCCTGGCTGATTTGGGTTTTGATTGTTGTCAACCATGGATCCAGGGATTTAGGATGGATTCCGGCGTTCACGGATCCAGTTGGTCACCCCGCCGGCCAGCAGTAACTGACGCTCGCGATCGCTCACGTTCAGCCTGACCTGGAAGCTGCGGTCCTCTCCTTTGATTTGGACAGTCAAGGAATCGCCGCCGCTCTCAACGGTTTCCAATATATTCCTCAGGATCAGTGTGTCATCTCGCTGAATGGCCTCGTAGTCTTCTGGGTCATCGAAAGTGAGTGGTATCACGCCAAAGTTGATCAGGTTCTGATGGTGGATGCGGGCAAAGCCTTTGGCGATGACAGCACGGAGCCCGAGGTAGCGGGGCGCCAGCGCAGCATGTTCGCGGCTGGAACCCTGGCCGTAATTGATCCCACCGATGATGGCGTGCCCTCCGGATTCCATGTGCTCTTTGGCCCGTTCCACATAGGTCTCATCGACAATCTCAAAGGTGAAATCGCTGATCCTGGGGATGTTGCTGCGGAAGGGCAGTATGCGCGATCCGGCAGGCAGGATCTCGTCGGTGGAAATATCATCGCCGACCTTCAGGACGACGGGGATCTCCAGGGAATCGGGCGCTGGATCGAGCTCCGGCAGCGACACGATGTTTGGTCCTTTGACCAGCTCAATCTCGCTGGCCTGCTCCGATACTTTGGGCGGCAGCAGCATTTCGGTGTTAACACTCCGCTTTTTGGGATAGCGCACCTTCGGGTACGGAAAGTCGAGCTCACGGGGATCGGTAATCACCCCCGTCAACGCCGAAGCCGTGGCGGTTTCCGGGCTCACGAGATGGACGCTGTCCTCCTTGGTGCCGGAACGCCCGGGGAAGTTGCGAGGCACGGTGCGCAGGCTGATTCGGCCCGTGGCCGGTGCCTGTCCCATCCCAATACAGCCGTTACATCCCGCCTGATGCAGGCGGGCGCCGGCTCGAATCAGGTGTGTCATAACGCCCTCCTCCACCAACTCCTCGATGAGCTGGCGGGACGTCGGGTTGATGTCCAGGGAGACCCCTTCGGCGATCTGGCGGCCGTCGATCATTTCGGCCACGATGGCGAAATCCCGGTAGCCGGGATTGGCCGAGGAGCCGATGTAGCTCTGGTAGATCTCCTGGCCTGCCACCTCGTGAACCGGAACCACATTGCCAGGGCTGGTGGGCAGCGCGATCAACGGCTCAAGTTCGCTCAGGTCAATTTCCTCTACCCGATCGTAATCGGCGTTTTCATCGGGCAAAAGCTCCACCCAATCCTCGTCCCGTTGCTGGCCCCTCAGGAACGCCAGCACCTCCGCGTCGGAGGGAAAGACGGTGGAGGTAGCCCCCAACTCTGTCCCCATATTGGCGATGACGTGCCGGTCCATCGCTTTCAGGCTGTCGAGGCCCGGGCCGAAATACTCAAAAATATAGCCCAGGCCGCCATCGACGTCATGGCGGCGGAGCATCTCGAGGATGATGTCCTTGGCGCTGACCCAATCGGGCAACGACCCGACCAAGCGTACCCCCCAGACTTCAGGCATCTTCATGTAATAGGGCTCGCCGACCATGGCCATGGCCACATCCACCCCGCCTGCGCCCATGGCCAACATCCCCAGAGATCCAGCAGCGGGCGTGTGGCTGTCGGAGCCGAGCAGAGTTTTCCCGGGCTTGCCGAATCGCTGCATGTGGACGGGATGGCTGACGCCGTTGCCGGGTTGGCTGTACCACAGCCCGTAGCGCTGGCTGGCGCTCTTCAAGAAAAGGTGGTCATCGGGATTCTTGTGATCGGCCTGGATGAGATTGTGGTCCACATATTGGACCGACACCTCTGTCTGGACACGATCGATGCCCATGGCCTCGAGTTCGAGCATCACCAGGGTGCCGGTGGCATCCTGTGTCAGCGTCTGATCAATGCGCAGCCCGATCTCCTCACCGGGCTTTATTTCGCCTTCAACGAGATGCTCCCGGATTATTTTTTTGGTGACGTTCAGGCCCATGCTCCGCTCCTCCTGTTTCTCATTTGCCGCTGATAAAATGCAAGTTTATTGGCACAACCCTCACCTTGATTAATCGTACCAAAGCATGCCGGAACTTGGCCTACTAGGGAATTTCTAAAATAATAGCTGTTTCGAGGAGCTTATGTCAGCAATTCGGTCGATTGATGCATCTGCTAAGAAAAACAAAGCCAGGGCGAAGGCCCTGGCTTTGCAGCAAATTGAGGGAGAGATCTCGATTAGACGCCGAGCATCTCCTTGGCCTCACGCACCATCTGATTGGTATAGCCCCACTCGTTGTCGTACCAACTCATCACCTTGACCAGATCGCCATCGACCACCTGGGTCATGCCCAGGTCCAGAATGGCAGCCCGGGAATCGCCGATGATATCGGAGGAAACGAGCTCATCATCCGAAGCGCCCAGGATACCCTTGTATCGGTCCGTTTGAGCTTCTTCTCGGAAGATTTCGTTGACTTCCTCCACGCTGGTTTCGCGTTCGGTGAGAAATACGATATCGGAGATGGAGCCCACAGGGACAGGAGCCCGCACAGCCACGCCGTCGAACCGACCTTCATACTGTGGGAGCGCTTTCGTGGTTGCGACGGCCGCGCCCGTGGTGGTTGGGACCAGGTTAGCCGCGCCGGCCCGGCCGCGGCGCATCTTCTTGTGCGGCGAATCCACGATGGCCTGCGAAGATGTGTACGCGTGGATAGTGGTCATCGTCGCCTTCTTGATGCCAATCCGGCGACCGATAATTTCAACTACCGGGGTAATGCTGTTCGTGGTGCAGCTGGCGCAGCTCAGAACCTGGGGCCGGTCTCCCTTCTCGGTAACGCCGTGCACCACCGTCATGACCTCACCCTTGGCGGGCGCGGACAGGATCACATGCTTGGCGCCGGCTTCAATGTGCTTCTCGAGGGCGTCCCGGTCGGTAAAGACCCCGGTGGATTCAAAAACCAGGTCCACGCCAAGATCGCTCCAAGGCAGCGCGGCAGGGTCCTTCTCGCTGAGGTACTGGATGGATTGACCATCCACGATTAATTCGCCGTCCTTGGCCTCCACGGATTTGTCGTAGCGCCCGTAAACGGTGTCGTAGCGAAGCAGATAGGCGATGTTATCGATCGGAACGATATCGTTGACGGCGACCAAATCCATTCCCTCTGTCGCCTGGATGATCTTGAGGGTAGCCCGCCCAATCCTGCCCAATCCGTTGATGGCTACTTTCGCCATGTCGTTCTCCTTTCGTTGGCTGTTCGCGACGATATCTCGCCGCTCACTGGTTGATTGAAATTCTTCTCTATCCTACCGCTAACTGGCGGATATGGAGGGGGTCATTTCCCGCTTTTCAGCTTTAAAT
>JBKHKF010000206.1:0-5374 GCA_046537745.1 Anaerolineales bacterium
CTCAAGGAGGAGGACATCCTAAAGATCCTGCAGAAAGAAGCCAGCTCGCGCCAGGAGACGATTGAGGAGGCGAGCGGGGCTGGCCGCGAAGACCTGGTGGAATCGACCCAGGTCGAGGTTGATATCCTCGAGGAATACCTGCCCCAACAGCTTTCGGATGAAGAAATAAAAACAATGGCGCAGGAAGTCATCGAAGAGACCGGCGCAAGCGGTCCGGGTGACATGGGCCAGGTTATGGGACCCTTGATGTCCCGCACTGCCGGCAGGGCGGATGGCTCCGAAGTAAGCCGGATCGTCCGGCAGCTGCTGGCGGAGGAATAGCCGCTTAATGGACCAGGAGGCGACGCCCCGAACCTCCACAATAGCCAGGCTGCGAGAGGCCTGGCACTCAGCTCGTCTATGGTTCATCCTGCTGGCGGCCATCGCCGGCATGACAGCGGCGCTTTCCATTCCAATCTCGCAGCGCCAAACAACGTTCGGCTTGGAGCCGGGTGATGTCGCACAGCAGGATATCCTGGCCCCCTACGCGCTCTCCTTCACCAGCGACGTCCTGACCGAGGAGGCCCGCCAGGCCGCCGCGGAGGCCACCGCCAATGTGTACGACGCACCCGACAGCCAGGTGGTTCGTGAGCAGGTGGACCGGCTGCGCTCGACGCTTGATTTCATCGAGGCGGTCCGTGCGGACCAGTTCGCCACTCAGGAGCAGAAGATCGAAGACCTGCAATCCATCTCTGGCCTCTCCCTGAGCCAGGAAACCGCGCTGGAAATACTTTCGCTATCGGATCCCCGCTGGACATCAGTTCGAAGCGAAGCAATTGCGGCGCTGGAACAGGTCATGCGAACCGAGATTCGTCCGGACCGGGTTCAAGAAGCGCGGCGGACTGTTCCCGCGTTGATCAGCATTTCGATGACCAGCGAGCAGGCGGGTTTAGTCACCTCGCTGGTCCGGCCCTACGTCGCGCCGAATTCCACCATCAACGTTGAGGCTACCGAGGCGGCGCGCCAGCGCGCCCGAGAATCAGTCTCACCCATTATTGAGTCCTACGCAGCGGGTGAGACGATCATCAGCCGGGGCGAGATCGTCACCGAGCGAGATCTGGAAGCGCTGGAGAATTTCGGCTTGCTAACCGAGCCACAGCCCTGGCGTGAATTTGCCATTCGGGGCCTTCTCGTAGTGCTCCTGGCATTCAGCGTCGCCGTGTTCGGCTATCGGGTTCACCCGGAGCAATTTCAGAGCGTGCGCATGGCCAGCACGCTGGCGGTCCTTTTCGTGACCTTCACCATCGGGATGCAGGTGATGATCCCCAATCGCGCCGTGCTGCCATATTTATTCCCGGGTGCAACCCTGCCCATGCTAATGGCCGTGCTATTTGGCCCTGGAATGGCCGTGATTACCTCCCTGATTTCCGGAGCCCTCGCCGGTTTCCTGGCGGCCCGCGGGCTTGAACTCGCGCTCTATATTGCGCTCAGCGGCGTAATGGGTTCACTCATGATCGGGCAGGCCGAAAGGCTCAGCTCTTTCTTCTGGGGAGGTTTGGCTTCCGCGCTGGCCTCGGTCGCGGTGGTGATCGTGTTCCGGTTCCCAGACCCGGCGACGGACATGGTCGGCAAAGCCACGCTGATGGGAGGCGGCATGCTGAGCGGGTTGATGTCCGCCAGCCTGGCCTTTGGGCTGCTCATGCTCATCGGCAGCGTCCTTGGGATCACCACCAACCTTCAGTTGATCGAGTTATCCCGCCCCGATCACCCGCTCCTTCAATATGTGCTGCGCAATGCCCCCGGCACCTACCAGCACAGCCTGCAGGTTGCCAACCTGGCGGAACAAGCCGCCCGCGCGATCGGCGCCAATCCGATCTTGACCCGCGTGGGCGCGCTTTATCACGATGCCGGCAAGGCGATGCGCCCCCAGTTCTTCATTGAGAATCAGGTGCAGGGTCAGAACATCCACCATCAGCTCGATCCGACCACGAGCGCCTCGATGATCGTTGGACACGTCAAGGATGGATTGGAGCTGGCCCGCAAGTATCGGCTGCCAAAGCGGGTTCGGGATTTCATCCCAGAGCACCACGGTCGCTTGGAGGCGAGCTATCAGTACGGTGAAGCCTTGGAAGCCGCCGGCGGCGATGAATCCAAGCTGGAGAAAGCTGATTTCACCTATCCGGGGCCACGACCGCGCTCAAGGGAAACCGCCTTGCTGATGCTGGCGGATGGCGTTGAGGCTAAAGCGCGTGCAGAGAAGCCAGCCAACGAGCAGGAGATCGAAGAGATCGTCGATTGGGTCATTCGCAATCGCCTTCAGGAGAACCAGCTTGACAGAACGGATCTGACGCTGAAGGATCTTGATACGGTCAAGCGATCCTTCGTCAACACACTCAGGGGCATGTATCATCCACGCATCCGCTATCCTGAAGAGGATAAGGCGATGGAGGAACTCGCCGAGGACGCAATCCACGAGAGCGACCGCAAAGCGCCGGACCCTGCCAGCACGCAGCCCGCTAAGACCAAATGAGCTACCACATAGAGGTCAGCGGACTCGAAGGTCAATCCGGACTCCGCTCCCCCCTTGCGCGGGCTGCTCAGAAATCCCTGTCTTTGTCAGATCGGAACACCGGCGGCCTTTCCATCAAGCTGACGGATGATGAGACGATGAGCGAGTACCACGCTCAGTACCTTGGCGAGGAAAAAACCACCGATGTCCTATCCTTTCCTCTTGGCGAGATCGATCCCGATACGGGCATGCCCTATTACGGCGATATCCTGATATCGTTGCCGCAGGCTCAGCGACAGGCGGAGGCGGCAGGACACCCGCTTCAGGCAGAACTGACTCTGCTTGTGGTGCATGGTGTCCTGCATTTGCTTGGGTATGATCACGCGGACTCGGAGACCCAGGCAGGGATGTGGCAGAAGCAGGAAGAAATTTTGAGCGCATTAGGCGTCGAGATTGAAGGTCCTTATCAAAATGGAACCTGAGCACCGTTCGATCAATCGCGTTAAATCCTTCCGGCATGCCTTTTCGGGGTGGTGGCATGTGATCAGGACCCAGAGGAACGCCTGGATCCACGCTCTAGCCACGCTGACCGTCGTTGGATTAGGCATCTTCTTGGACTTGGCGTGGGGGGAATGGGTTGATCTTTTCTTGGCCATAGGCTTGGTATGGCTGGCAGAATTTCTCAACACAGCGCTCGAGGCTGTTGTGGATTTGGCCAGCCCGGAGATCCACCCGTTAGCCCAGGTCGGCAAGGATGTCGGCGCCGCCGGCGTGTTGATTGCTGCGGTTGTCGCTGTCTTGGTCGGGTTGGCCGTGCTTGGTCCGAAGTTGCTGGCCCGGCTGGCGGGAGCATAGCCCCTCGCCTTGGTGTTCATTGCGGCCAAGCCGCTTTCATGCGATAATCCCGCCGATCTTCAAACAGTGTATTGGTTTTTTGCGCAACTGTGTCTGATCTTGGAATTGGGGGATCATGGCCACTGAAACAAGGACGCCTTCCACCAAATTAGGTCGCGCTGCATCGGCCACCTTTGATTACGACAATCCATCCAGCTCGCTGGACCAGCTGCTGAACCTTGCGGCTGATCTGGTCCAGGCTGAGCGGGCAGCGCTCTTCGAATTCGAACAATCCGATCACAGCTTCGCACCTCGGTTCGCCAAAGGAGTTCCCCTCTCCGATCTTGGCAGAATCTCCATGAGCACCGAACATCCAATGCTCAAATCGGCGCTGAGGCAGCAGCAAGCCACCGCCAGCGATGGTGGGACCGGTTCGCTCGGATTGCCGCTGGCGCCGGGATCGGTCGCCTGTGCCCCGAGCGTAGCGGGCGGTCAAGTCATCGGCCTTGTATTCGCCGCGCGTTCACCGGATCAGCCCTTCGAAGACGCAGACCTCAACATACTTGCCATCCTGGCAACGCGAGCCGCCGAGATCCTGACTTACGCTCGGCAGTCCGCCAGCCAGAGCTATTTGTTCCATCGCCTTTCTTTGCTCTATCAAGCGAGCCATGCCATCACCAGCACCAGGGATAAGAGCGAAAGCGTGCGCCAGATGGCGGCCCATTTGCTCAAGGCCACTTCTTCCGATTCTTGCGAAGTCATCATCCTGGACGACAATGAGCCCAGTGGCACCCGTTACCGACAGCAGTTGAGCAAATCAGTCCAGCAGAACGTGGTCTCCATGGTGGCCGATAACATTCCAGAATATCCCATCCACGAGAAGGTTCTCGATGAATTGAAGCCGGCCACTGTCAGTCTCGTTCCTCCCGTGGGATCCTCAAAAGATATCGCCATGCTGCAGGCGGAAGGCATCTCCGCCTCCGCCGTGTTCCCTTTGGCAACCCGCCAGCAAGCGCTTGGGTTGGTCCGCCTCCTTTATCAAAAAGAAGGACGCCAGATTAACGATCAAGAAACCGAGCTGGCGCAGGCCATTATCAACATTGGCGCCATCGGCCTGGAGGATGCGATCCACCTGGAGGATTCCCAGGAGCGAGCCAATCAGCTTCAATTGTTGAACGAAATTGGCCGCGAGATGACTTCGAATCTGGACCTGGATTCGGCCCTGAAGCAGGCTATGCGCCACGCACAGCGAATGCTGGGCGCAGAGGCGTGCATTCTCTTCCTGCTGGATGACGACGGTGAATCGCTGGTGCTGAAAGCCAGCGGTGGCAGTCAGGTTCGCATACGCGACGTAGCCATCCGGCTTGAAGAGGGCATCGCTGGTTGGGTGGCCCGCAACAGTAAGCCGTTGATCGTCAACGATGTGCGGACCAACCCGCTTTATCACAGCGCCATCGATGCTCAAACGGGCTTGCTCACCACCTGTGTGCTGTGTGTTCCGCTGGAAACGCGCGGTGAAACGGTCGGCGTCATCGAGGCGATCAACCATCCCCGGGGAGCGTTCAACCCTGACGATCAGCAGATGTTGAGCTCCGTCGCCTCCTGGGCTTCCATCGCAATCGACAACGCCCATCTCTTCCAGCGGGTCGCCGAAGAGCGAAGCCGACTGGAAACCACCCTGGTTGAGACCGCCGACGCGGTGGTGCTCACCGACCGCTCCGGCCAGTTGATCCTCGTGAACAACGCAACGGCCCAGCTGTTCCGGATCAACGCCGAGCTGGCGTTGGACCGGCCGGCCGGGGAGGTGTTCCATGAGCACCCACTGGGTGAACTCCTGATGAAAGAGGACATCAACCTTCCTGTTACTTTGGAGGTCTCCACCCCCACCGAACGCGTGCTGTACACAACCATCAGCGAAGTGACGGATGTGGGCCGGGTGGCGGTCATGCAGGACATCACCGCGCTCAAGCAGATTGATCGCATGCGCTCTCAGCTTCTGGGCACAGCAGCCCACGACTTGAAAAACCCACTCAACGCGATCCGCCTCGGAGC
>JBKHKF010000207.1:0-5328 GCA_046537745.1 Anaerolineales bacterium
GATAAAGACATGCGCATGCCGCTCGGCCATGGTTATTGATTCTCCCACTTTTGAACGTGATTCAATACTACTAGCGTAGCAACCCAGTCCTAGAAGAATGTAAACGGACGACCCTCGGGTCGTCCGTGTTGGAACCGGGTTTTAGCGGAGGTGATCAGGGAAGGAACAGCAGTGACCCCGCTCGACTGGCCAGCGCAAACAGCGGCGCCGGCAGGATGCCCAGCAGGAAAGTTGCCAGCGCCGTCAATCCCACCGAGCCGTTCAGCCAGAATTCGGACCGGCTCTCCGGCTCCCCTTCCTGCATATACATCACAATCACAATTCGCAGGTAATAGTAGGCGGATACAAGTGAAGTGATCACACCAACCAGCGCCAACCAGATCAGGTCAGCCTGCAGCACGGTGCGGAACAGATAGAACTTCCCGACAAAGCCAGCCGAGGGAGGCAGGCCGGTGAGCGACAGCATGAACAGCAGCATGGCCAGGGCCAATCCCGGTCGACGGGTGGCCAGCCCGGCGTAATCCTGAATCTCCAGGCCCTGGCCTTCCTGGCGCTCGAGTGCAACCACGATACCCCAGGCACCGAGGTTGGTCACAGCATAGGCCAGCAGGTAGAACAGGGCTGATCCGACGGCCTCCCCGGCCAAATCCGGATTGGCCGCGGCCGGCAGCGCCATCAGGATATAGCCGGCATGCGCGATGCTCGAATACGCCAGCATGCGCTTGATGTTGCGCTGAGCGATAGCGGCGACGTTCCCCCAGGTCATGGTGGCGGCCGCGAGCCACATCGCGATGGGTCCCCAGGCCTCCGCCATGGCCGGGAAGGCAGCGATGAACACACGCAGCAGGGCGGCGAAACCGCCGGCTTTGGCGCCCACCGACATAAAACCCACCACCGGTGAAGGCGCGCCGTGATAGACATCGGGCGTCCACATGTGGAATGGAACCGCCGCTATTTTAAAGCCCAACCCCACCAGCAGCATGCCAGCACCGATCAGAACCAGCGATTGGTCCACCGTCCCTTCCTGCATCGCGGTCATGATCGCCGCCATATTGGTGGTCTCGCTGGCACCAAAAACCAGCGCAATGCCATACACGAGGAAACCAGAAGCGAAGGCTCCCAGCAGGAAGTACTTCATGGCCGCTTCCTGGGATTCGAACTTCGGTGAGGCGAACCCGGAGAGCACGTACAGTGGAATCGAGAGCAGCTCCAGGGCCACAAACACCACGATCAAATCGGCCGCAGTGGCCATCAGCATCATCCCGCTGATGGAGAAGAGCAGCAAGCTGTAAAACTCACCCCGGAGCAGATCCATCCGTATCAAGTAATCGTGCGCAAGCGCAATGCCGATGACGCCGGCGAGGAGGAAAACAACCTGGAGGAAGGCGGCGAAGCCATCAACCGCGAGCATGCCGCCAAAGGCCTGCTGCTGGAGATTGAGCTGGCCTACCGCCGGCACCAACGCCGCCAACAGGCCAGCGGCGGCCAGCAGGGCTGTCCAGCCCTTGCGGCGCGCCGGAATGAACAAGTCAATCAACAACAGTAAAGTTGCCCAGCCGACGACGATCAGCAGCGGCAAAATCGCCAGGAGGTCTTCAGATCCCATAGATCAATGCACCGCCACCGACGCGGTCTGCAGGATATCAAGCACCTTGTCGACCGAAGGCGCCATCATGTTGAAGAAGGGCTTGGGGTAAAGACCTATCCAAAAGATGAATACCAGCAGTGGCGCCAGCGTGGCGATTTCACGCCAGGTCAGGTCCTTGAGCCCCTCATTCTCCTCTTTATCCAGCGGACCGAGGAAAAGCTTCTGGAACATCTGAAGCATATAGATAGCCGCCAGAATCACCCCCAACGCGCCGAAGCCAGCGAAGAGTACGGAGTTCAGCGCTTCGGAACCAAAGGCCCCGAGCAAAATGGTGAACTCACCGACAAAGCCGTTCAAGCCCGGCAACCCCATGGAGGACAAGGTCACGATTAAAGTGAGCACGGCGTAAACCGGCATCACCTTCCACAAGCCGCCGAAGGCATCCATTTCACGGGTGTGACGCCGCTCGTAAATCATGCCTACGATCAGGAACAAGGCGCCTGTGCTGATCCCGTGATTGACCATTTGCAGGATCCCGCCCTGCACGCCCTGCTCATTCAGCGCGAACAGGCCCAGCATCACGAACCCCAGGTGGCTGACTGATGAATATGCGACCAACTTCTTGACATCCTTTTGCGGAAAGGACACCGCCGCGCCGTACAGGATACCAATCACCCCGAGCAGCGCAATCCAGGGTGCAAACCGGACCGCCGCCTCCGGAAACAGCGGGATGTTGAACCGCAGGAAACCGTAGGTCCCCATCTTCAGCAACACGCCTGCCAGAATGACCGAGCCGGCCGTCGGGGCCTCAACGTGGGCATCCGGAAGCCAGGAATGCAGCGGCCACATTGGCACCTTGATGGCGAAGGCGGCTGCGAAGGCCAGGAACAGCCAGGTCTGAATGTTGCCCGGTATTCCGCCCTGCGCTATCAGATCCGGCACCGAGAAGGTGCCCCCATTAATGCCCAGCCACAGGATGGCCAGCAGCATCAGGATGGAGCCGGCCATGGTGTATAAGAAGAACTTGATGGCCGCGTACATTCGGCGCTCGCCGCCCCAAATTCCGATCAGGAAATACATGGGCACCAAGGTGAATTCCCAGAAGATGTAAAACAGGAATAAATCCTGGGCCAAGAAAACGCCCACCATGCCCATTTCCAGGAGCAGGAAGAAGGCCATGAACTCCTTGATCCTCTCCTCGACGGCAGTCCAGGTGGAGAGGATGGCCAAAGGCGTGAGGAATGTTGTCAGCAGCACCAGCAGCACGCTTAAGCCGTCAACGCCGAGATGGTATTCGATGTTCCATCCCGCAACCTGAATCCAGGGCGCCCGAACAACCATCTGCAAGTCGGCCTGGCTGGCATCAAACTCCGCCAGCATAAACAGTGAAAGGCCAAAGGTGATGAGGGAGGTTGCCATCGCGATCCAGCGGACAGCCTCCGTCCGTTCCTTGGGAGTGAGCAGGATGATGACCACACCCACCACAGGAAAGAAGGTCACCAAATTCAGCGTTGAAAAAAGAGTGTCCATGTTGTCCCTCGATCCTTCTTAGTGCAAGAGCAGGTAGCTTATAACCAGAATAGTTCCAACAAAGAGCGATAGCGCGTAGTTTCGTACATAGCCCGTTTCCACTTCGCCCAAGCTCTTGGCTGTCCGATTGATCAAGCCAGCTAACCCGTTTACAAAACCGTCAATAACCGGCAGATCAAAGCCTACTGCCAGCCACCGCGATCCACCCCGGAAGCTGCTTGCAAGCACACTATCATGGAACCAATCGTGCCAAAAGTGCCAATCGACAGTCATCGCCAGGTGATAAGCGGCCCATTCGTAGGTTCGGACAAAGAGGACTTGATAGGCCTCGTCCACCCACCATTTGGATTCCATCGCCGTGAAGAGCGGACCCAACCGGCTGCGCAGCGGGTCGCGTTCGCCCTTCGCCACTGTGCGGCGTCCGTAGGCAGCCCAGGCGACGGCGATGGCGGCCAGAGCTAATCCCGTCGAAATGGCAGCCACCTGGAAATCGAACTCGACCGCGTGCACATATTCCAGGGTGTGGTGAAGCCAGTCGGTCAATGGATGCAGCCCAGGGAGATTGATCGCGCCACCCACCACAGCTAATCCGGCCAAACCAATCAGTGGCATCGTCATCACCGGCGGGCTCTCATGAGCGTGAGCGGCCGCTTCGGAACGCGCCTGGCCGAAGAACACGAGCCAGATCTGGCGTCCCATATAGAAAGCTGTCAGGAAGGCTGAAACCGTAAGCAGGCCGTAGATCCAGGCGTTGGTTAAGCTGGCGTCAAGCAGAATCTCATCCTTTGAGAAGAAACCGGCCAGCGGTGGAATGCCGGCCAGGGCCAGCGCGCCGATCAAATAAACCACAAAGGTGGTCGGCATGCGCTCACGCAGACCGCCCATGTTGCGCATGTCCTGCGGGTCAAAATGCTCACCGCCTTCGTCATGGTGGTCCAGATGGTGATGGCCGTGCTCAACCCCCTGGATCACGGACCCGCTGCCCAGGAAGAGCAGTGCCTTGAAGAAAGCGTGTGTCACCAGGTGGAACATGCCGGCCACATAGGCTCCCAGACCGACGGCGGCCACCATGAAGCCCAATTGGCTGATCGTCGAATATGCCAGCACCCGTTTGATGTCGAACTGCGCCACAGCGATGGTGGCGGCGAACAAGGCGGTCAAGCCGCCAACCCACGCCACTGCGTTGGCACCGACAGGCGCTAATTCGAACAGAACCGCGTTTCTCGCGATCAAATACACGCCTGCGGTCACCATCGTCGCGGCGTGGATGAGCGCCGAGACAGGCGTCGGGCCAGCCATCGCGTCCGGCAACCACACGAAGAGCGGAAGCTGCGCCGACTTGCCCGTCACCCCAAGCAGGATGAACAAGGTGATCAAGGTGATAGCTCCGCCGGCGGCCGCGCCCATCAGCTCCGCCTCGTGAAAGACCTCGTCAAACTGCAGGCTGCCGAAGGTCCAGAAGATCAAGAACATGGCGATCAGGAAGCCGAAGTCGCCGATCCGGTTGACGACAAAAGCCTTCTTACCGGCGATGGCGTTTCCGATGCCGTCCCTCCCCTTTTCGAACCAGAACCCGATCAGAAGATAGGAGCAAAGCCCAACGCCCTCCCAGCCGACAAACATCATCAGGTAATTGTCAGCGGTGACCAGGATCATCATGGCCGCGACGAAAAGATTGAAATAAACAAAGAAGCGGCGGAAACGACCGGGGTCCCCCTGGAATCGAACATCGTCGTGCATGTAGCCGATGGCATAAATGTGGATCAGCATGCTCACGCCGGTGACCATGAGCATCATCGTCACCGACAACGTGTCCACCTTCAGCGCCCAAGAAATATCCAGGCCGCCAATGTTGATCCACTCAGCTACCAGCACCCGGGCCCCTTCGGGATCAGCCTGGAGCGCCAGATACTGGAGCAATGCCACCCCAAAACCCAGCGCCACCGCACCGCTTGCAATTCCACCGATCACACCCTCTTTGAACCGGGACCCAAATAACACATTGATCAGCAGCCCTAACAAAGGGAAGGCGATGATCAGTGGGGCATAGGCGAACAGGCCGGATGCTCCGGCAGTTTGACTCAGGAACATGTACTCACTCCGACCTTCGAGCTAACCATGGAGACTCTTGACCTGGTCCACATCAATCGTATTGCGCGCCCTGAAAATGGCGACGATCAGAGCCAGGCCGACGGCCACCTCGGCTGCCG
>JBKHKF010000208.1:0-5302 GCA_046537745.1 Anaerolineales bacterium
AGGCGAATCGATTGCCGATTGGTTTCCTTACCGTTCATGGAACCCCCTAAATTTTTCTGGCTGGTTTTTTGCTGTTTCCCGGAACATCCCCATGCCCGGGTGCAGGGCGCCTCTCACCGGCGGTTTGGCCACGACGTGCCGTGCCGCTTCAACCTTCTTGGACTCGCAAGGGATCACTGGAATCGATAAATATGAATTCCCCTTTGATGCCTCACTACCCGTACAAGACCTCATCCGCCAGGCTACGGTAAGAGAGGGAGGCCGGGCTGTCCGGGCGGAAGCGCAGCACCGATTGACGGGCCGCCGGCGCCATCGCCACTGCTTCGTCAAATTCAATGACTGTGTCGAAGACGCGCTGGCCAAAGACGCGGCGCAGCTCCTGCAGCACTTTTTGGCCGTGCTCAGATTCGGGCTGGTACATCGTGGGCAGTATGCCGAGCAGCCGTAAGTCTGGGTGAAGCCGTTCATGGACGACCCGCGTGGTTTCCAGCACAGCGCGAACGCCCCGCAGGGCCAGATACTGACAGCCCACCGGGATCATCAGTTGATCGGCCGCTGTCAGCGCGTTGATTGTGACCAAGCCCAAGTTTGGCGGAGTGTCAATCAAGATTAAATCCACGCTGGTCGGGGACCGCAGAAGCGCTTGACGGAGCCGCAGTGTCCTGTTTGGCGCCGTTGCCAGTTTGAATTCAGCTCCGGCAAGATCGACATTGGCGGGCAATAACCACAACCCCTGCCCCAGAGGGTGGATCAGGTCACGCAGCGCCAGTTGTTCTTGCAGCAGCAGTTGGTTGGTGGAGGGATTCACTTCATAGGGATCCAGTCCAACGCTAGCCGTCAGCGCGGCCTGCGGATCAAGGTCAACGAGCAGAACCCGTTTTCCCCGCTCCACCAGCGCGGCGCCCAGATTGTGAACCGTCGTGGTTTTTCCCACTCCGCCTTTTTGATTGGCCACTGCGATCGTTCGAGGCATGAAGCGAGTATAGTCTATGCTTGAAAGGCTAACAAAGGAGCGAAACAAGGCTTCGGATTGACCATCACATACCCATACGGTATAATCGCGGATCGAATTATTGAGGAACCGTATCGACGAAACTGAGGTCGAGTTTTATGCCTAAGCGAACCTATCAACCCAAGAAGCGCCGCCGTGCCCGCAAGCACGGTTTTCGCGCCCGCATGAAGTCCCGTGGCGGCCGCAAAGTGATCAAGAACCGTCGCAAGAAGGGGCGCAAGAAGCTGGCGCACAAGATGAATAATCACGTCAAGAAGGTTAACTGGAAGAGCTAGTTTCCTGAGCAACCGCGCGGTCGCCGATTGGCGGAGAGGGAGCTGGTCTATTCCCTGAAACGATGGAACGTAGCTATCGGCTGAGGAGCCCCACTGATTTCAGACGGGTGCGGCGTGAAGGCAAATCATATGCCCACCCGCTTGTTGTTTTAGTGGCATCTCCCAACCAGATGGCGACGAGCCGTTTCGGGGTGACAACCAGCCGTTCCTTCCGCAAAGCCACGGAGCGAAACCGGGCCAAGCGGCGCCTTCGACATGCTCTCCAACCCTTCCTCGATGAGGTCGAACCTGGCTGGGACTTTGTCGTCATCGCCAGACGACCCATCCTTACCGCTCCATGGCCTGATCTCAAAGAAGCACTTATAACTTTGTTCAATCAGGCTGGAGCTGCAGGCAAACAAGGAAGTTCATGAAGGTCCAGAACCATCGGCACACCGACTCCGAGACCATTGGTCTCTCAGAAATCCCGCTGAATTGGCGGAATCTGCCGCGGTTGCCCCTTCTGGCGCTTATTCGTCTTTACCAACTCACAATATCCCGGGCTCTACCCGCTGGCACCTGCCGCTTTTATCCGACCTGTTCACACTACGGTTATGAGGCAATTGCCAGGCACGGATTAATCAAAGGCGGCTGGCTGGCAACAAAGCGTGTGCTGCGCTGCCAGCCCTTCAGCCCCGGTGGGTACGACCCAGTTCCCTAGGAGATTCATGAAAGACCGCACATCAACACCGTTTCGCCGCGCAATATGGCTCCTGCTGCTGCTGCCCTTGCTGTTGACCGCCTGCGCCGGCGCCCGGGCGCCCTCGACCAGCTGGCCTGGCCTGGCCGTCCAGGATGGTGTCGCTTACGTGGCCTTCAACCAGGCAATTTACGCCGTCGACGTTGAGAATGGCCGCGAGCAGTGGCGCTATCTTCCGGGCGAGGATCAAGCCACCTCCTTTTTCGCCCAACCGGCTGTAGACTCCGACGCAGGCATTGTTTACGCCGGATCCTTTGACGGGGATGTCGTCGCGCTGGAGCAGGACACCGGCAATGTGATCTGGAATCACCGGCTGACGGGCGCCCGAATCATTGGCGGCCCGGCGCTGGCAGGCGATCTGCTGCTGGTGCCCTCCGCCAACCGGCAGCTCTACGCGCTGAGGACTGACAGCGGCCAGGAGGTGTGGACCTTCCGATCGGAACGCGCGTTCTGGTCCACGCCGCGGGTGGAAGGCGAATTTGTCTATCTGGCCGGGCTCGATCATGTACTTTACAAGCTTGCGCTGGAAGACGGCAGCATTGTATGGGAGCGGGATCTCTCAGGCGCGCTGGCCGATGAACCAGCCTCCTTTAACGGGTTGCTGCTTGTTGGCACCTTTGGCGAACAGTTGAACGCGGTTGATAAGGAGACCAGCGAAGTCGCGTGGTCGGTGGAAACCGGTGACTGGGTCTGGGGCAACCCGGTCGTCTTCGAGGACACCGCCTTCTTTGGCGACGTTTCAGGCAGATTTTACGCCGTCAATCGACAAGGGACGCCCATTTGGGAATTCAACGTGGAGGGCCAGGTGGCGGCCAGCCCTGCCGCTGCCGATGGCTTTGTGTATTTAGTGACAGAAGATGGTTCCATCTACGCGCGAGCGGCTGAGGACAGCACACCGGAATGGGAGCAGAATCTCGAGGGACGTCTGCTGACAGATCCGGTGGTGATTGAGGAAACACTTCTGGTGGCCGCCATCGATGGTGATAATTTGCTCACCGCCTTTGATATCAATTCCGGCGCTATTCGTTGGACCTACCAGCCGGTTGAGGAGTAAAGACTTCGTATTATGTGGGATCTGATCGTACTTAACCCGATGATCAACGCCCTGCTATTCATTTATGATGTGCTGGGCGACAACTTCGGACTGGCCATTATCGTACTCACAGCGCTGATCCGCGTGATTACCTTCCCGCTCACATACCAGCAGCAACGCAGCACCCAGAAGATGCAGGAGCTGCAGGAATCCAAGCGGGCGAAGGACATCCAGAAGAAATTTAAGGATGATAAGGCCAAGCAGCAGGAAGAGCTCCTCAAACTGTATCAAGAGGCCGGTGTGAATCCGTTGAGCGGATGCCTGCCACTGCTTATTCAATTTCCGGTCATCATCGGCCTGTATCAATCGATTATCCGCGCGCTGGCCGATGCGCCGATCCAACTTTTTGAGCTTTCCTCCCATATTTACTCCTCCATTCCAAGTGGCCTCATCCCGCTCAACAGCCAATTCCTGTGGATGGATCTCAGCCAGCCGGAGCGGCTCTACATCCCTGGCATTCCCATCGGCATTCCCGTGCTCACCATACTTGTGGTCATCACTACGTACCTGTCCACCAAGCTCACCACGCCGCCTTCTGGCGACGGCCAGGGCGCCCAGATGACCCAGATGATGTCGATGTATATGCCGCTTCTTCTCGGCTACTTCGCATACACATTTGCCGCCGGATTGGCCCTGTATTTCGTCACCTCCAATATCCTTCAGGTAGTGCAGTACGCTGCCACCGGCAAGGTCGATTGGAGAAATCTGCTGGGTTCCGCCGGATCAAACTAATCACATCGGGGATAGATAGCTGATGCCTGATACCAATCCGAGTTTGGAAGTAATTGCTCCCACTGTAGAGGAGGCCATCGCCAAAGGGTCTCGAGAGTTAGGCGTTCCCAAAGAGAAACTGAACATTCAAATCCTGGATGAGGGAAACAAAGGCCTGCTGGGCATGGGAAGTCGGCAGGCTCGGGTCCGCTTGACATTGGCACCCGAGGCGGAAGAGCTGCAGGCAGCGCGACAGGAGCAGCCTTCTGCCGCAACTGAAGAACGGCCTACGCCCCAGGAAACGCCCGTTTCCGAGGAAGACCTCACCGAGGACGAACTCACGCTGCAGCTCGCGCGGGAGGCCGTGGAAGATTTGCTGGAGCACATGGATATTCAGGCCAGCCTCAACGCTCATTGGGGAGAACCGGATTCCCCCGGCAAGCTCAAGCCATTATTTGTTGACATTGAGGGCGATGACCTCAGCATGCTCATCGGTCGCGGCGGCGAAACGCTGGACGCGCTTCAGTACATCTCACGCCTGATCCTGGGTAAAGAACTGAAAAAACCAGTTCCAGTGATCATTGACGTCGAGGGGTACAGGGCCCGACGCGAAAAAACCCTCCGGCGGCTGGCCCGCCGCATGGCCGAGCAGGCGCTGGAACGAGGCCGAACCCTTTCCCTGGAGCCGATGCCGCCCAACGAGCGGCGGATCATCCACATCGAACTGCGCGAACACCCCCAGGTGCGCACGCAAAGCGTGGGTGATGGGGATCGGCGCAAAGTCACTATCATCCCAGAGCGGTGAGGGAAATTACCTGGCGCTGAGCGCGCCCGGCTGATTATGACCGCAGCCCATTCGCAAACCCCCGAGATTCTGCTTGTCGGTCACATCTCACTTGATGTCACCGAAGGAGGAAGCCGTGTCGGCGGCACTGTCGCCTACGCTGGCGCAACTTTGGCTGTCCTGGGCCACAAAGTCGGCGCAGTCACCTCCATGGGCCCGGATCTCGAATGGGATCCACCCCGAAATCTGACGCTGGAACGCATACCAGCGGAAAAATCCACCTCCTTTGAAAACCAGTACATGCAGGGAGGTCGGCAACAAAAGCTTCACAACCGCGCCGTGGATCTGGACATTGACATGGTCCCAAAAGCCTGGCAAGCAGCGCCGGTGGCACTGCTGGCACCGATCGCCGACGAGATCGATCCGGCCATTGCCAAAGCGCTTCCCGATTCCTGGATCGCGCTCACGCCACAAGGCTGGTTGAGACAATGGAATGCCGCCGGTGAGGTGCGCCACAAGGAAATTGAAGCGATTGACCGGCTGCCCAGAGCCCGAATGGTATTCTTGAGCAGGGAGGACCTTGACGGGGATGAAACCTGGATTGACCGCCTGTCGAATCGCTATCGTATGTTTATATTGACGGAAGCCGAGAAAGGCGCCCGCATTTACCACCAAGGCACCGTTACCC
>JBKHKF010000209.1:0-5280 GCA_046537745.1 Anaerolineales bacterium
GTCCTGCTTGGTCTTGGCGCCGACGGCCATACCGCTTCGCTGTTTCCGGGCACGGAACTGCTGAACGAACCGGAGCGCTGGTTTGCTGCCGAGTTCGTCGATAAGATCGGCGGCTGGCGAACGACGCTCACTCCGGTTGCGATCAACGCGGCCCGAAGTGTGGCCTTCCTGGTGGAAGGCAAGAGCAAGGCTGAAACCGTCCAGCAGGTAATTGAAGGGGATCACAATCCGGAGCAATGGCCTGCGCAGATCGTCGAGCCCACCGACGGCGAGCTGCACTGGTTTATGGACGAAGCCGCCGCGGTGTATTTGTAGCCGTAGTTGACGAGCACTTCGGAAGAGGCTAGTCAGCGGCGCCGGCCAGCGCGTAGGGGTCGTGTTCCGTCTCGTACTCGTGTTTGAACTGCTGTGTGTACAGGCGGTAGTAATGGCCCCGCGCCTTGAGCAGTTCGGCGTGGCTTCCCATCTCTGAGATTTGGCCATCTTCGATGACCAATATCCGATCGGCGCGCTTGATGGTGGACAAGCGGTGCGCGATCACAAAGGCGGTGCGACCTTCCATCAGGTTTTCCATGCCTGTCTGAATCAGCGCTTCCGTCAGTGTGTCCACGGAACTGGTGGCTTCATCCATGATCAGCAAATCAGGCTTGGCCAGCACGGCGCGGGCCAGGCTGATGAGCTGCTTCTGGCCGACGGATAGATTGTTCCCGCCCTCGCCAACCTGTTCCTGATAGCCGTTTTCCAGCTTCTTGATGAATTCATGCGCGCCCGCCAGACGGGCCGCTTCAACAATCTCCTCGTCAGTCGCGTTCAAGGATCCATAGCGGATGTTGTCCTGTATCGTTCCGTCAAACAGATGGGGGGTCTGAAGCACCATGCCGATTTTCGACTGGATGCTGTCCAGAGTCAGATCTCGATAATCCACGCCGTTGAAGCGGATCGCGCCGCTGGTGGGTTCGTAGAAGCGGCAGAGCAAATTGACGATGGTGGACTTCCCGCCGCCCGTCGGCCCAACCAGCGCGATGGTCTCGCCATGTTTCACCTGCAAGGTGAAATCCTTGAGAACCGGGCTGTCGCTTTCATAGGCGAAATCGACGTGGTCGAACTCGAAGTCCACGCGGAGGGACTCGATCTCGACGGCCCCCGGCCTGTCGGTAATCTCAAGCTGTGCGTCGATCAAGGAAAAGACCCGCTCGGCTGAGGCGATGGCGTGCTGCATCTCCGCGTAAACGCGCGCCAGGTCCTGAATCGGCCACATCATGAACGTGATGTAGCCCAGGAAAGCCTGGATGCCACCGATGGTCATCCCGCCAATTTGCGCCTGAAATCCCCCGTACCAGACGATGCTGCCGATGGCGAAGGCGCTGATCATCTGCACCGCCGGCAAGAACAGCGCGGACAGCCAGGCGGCCCGGTAGGAGGACTGATACATCCGACCTGCCAGATCGTTGAACTCCCGCAGGTTCTCGCCCTCGCGGCGCAGAGCCTTCACCACGCGCACCCCCGAGATATTCTCGTTGTAGGAGCCGGTGATCTGCGAATTAAGCTTCCGGGTCTGGCGGAACTCCACCAGGATACGTTTCTTAAACTGAGCCGCCACCACCAGCAGCAGCGGAATGAACAGCAGGATCACCAACGCCAGCCGCCAGTTGATGATGGTCATAAAGATCAGCGCGGTGGAGATGTTCAGGATCCCCCAGGTGATATCCAGCAGCCCCCATGTGACCAGATTGGCGATGCGCTCGGAATCCGATGTGACGCGGGACATGATCCAGCCGACTGGCGTGCGCGAATAGTAGGAAAGCGACAGCGCTTGCAGATGGTCGAACATCTTGCGCCTGAGGTCGTACTGCACCCGTTCGCCCAGAATCCCGGCCAGGAAGATGAAAGCGAAGACGGCCACGCCCTGCACCAGCAGCAGTCCGCCGTAGAGAAAGACAATCCGCCGGAGCGCGCTCAGGTCGCCTGGAATGATGCCTTCATCGATGATGCGCTTGCCGAGAAAGGTGAAGTAGGAATCCAGTGAGGACACCAGCGCGATGGCAATCAAGAAGCCGAGCACCCAGGGCCAATGGGGCTTGGTTTGCGCCAGGATGCGCAGGATGGTGCGCCCGTTGAATTGGGCTTCGAATTCCTCTTCCTCAAAACTAACCGGTGGCACTGGCGATGTCCTTCTCCAACTCGAGCTCCACCATCGCTTGCAGCTTGTAAATGCGCTTGTACAATCCCTCTTCCGCCATGAGCTGATCGTGCGTGCCGCGCTGAACCACGCGCCCGTTATCCAGCACCAGGATTAGATCGGCATTCATCACGCTTTGCACTCGATGCGCGATGATGAAGCTTGTCCTGCCGTGCATCAATCTTTCGAGCGCGGCCCGGATGGAGGACTCGGTCTCCGTGTCCACCGAAGAGGTCGCGTCGTCCAGGATGAGGATCCTTGGATCCTTCAATAGGGTGCGGGCGATGGCCACGCGCTGCTTCTGGCCGCCGCTCAAGGTGACGCCCTTCTCGCCGACCAGCGTTTCATAGCCCTCAGGGAAGGTCTCGATCACCTCGTGGATTGCGGCGGCTTTGGCAGCCTCGACGACCTGAGGGTGGGGTACCTCACCCTCGAGTCCGTAGGTGATGTTCTGCTCGATGGTCCGGGAGAACAAGAAGGGCTCCTGCTCAACAATCCCAATTTGGCTGCGCAGGAAGGCCGGCGAGTACTCGCGGAGTTCAACGCCGTCGAGCTTGATGCTTCCTTCCGAGTAATCGTAAAAACGGGGGAGCAGGTTCACCAGGCTTGTTTTTCCCGATCCGGTGGAGCCGAGCAGCGCAATGCTCTGGCCCGGTTCACAGTGGAAGCTGATGTCTTCGAGCACCGCTTCCTCTTCCTGCTCATAGCGGAAAGAGACGCCCTGGTATTCGATTTCACCGCGGATTCCGGCTTCGACCCGCTCGAGGCCTTCGTGCAGGCGCTCCCGATCGGCCCGGACAATTTCCATCACGCGCGTGAAGGACACCAGGCCCATGGACATTTGTACGATCAGACGACCCAGATTGCGCATCGGCCAAATGATCCAAATCAGGATGCCGGCGTAGGCAAGATAAGTGCCCAGGCTGATGACTCCATCAATCGCCATGGTTGAAGCGACATAAAGCCCGCCCAGCATCTGGATACCGAGCACGATATCGCTCAGCGGCCAGAAGAGGGAATGCATGGTGAAGAACTTGCGGCCGCGCCGGTACTTCTCCTGGTTGTCACCTTCGAACTTGTCGATCTCGTAATCCTGCCGGGCGAAAGCTTTGACCACCCGCACGCCGGTGAGATTTTCCTGCAGCGTGTTGGAGAGTACGGCCTCCTGCTCCTGGTAGCCTTCATAGATCTGGGTCACCCGGCGGAAGAAGAAAAGGGAAACCACGACGATAAAGGGCACCGCGATGACGGAGATCAGCGCCAGCCGCAAATTGAGGGAAGCCAGCGCGATGAAATTGACGATGAACAGCAGCGTGACCCGTCCAAATCCGATGGCCTGATCCGAGAAAAAACGTCGCACTGCGTCCACGTCTGAAGTTACCCGGGAGATAAGCTCGCCGGTCTGGGCGTTGTCATGGTAGCTGAAGGGCAGGCGCTGGAGGTGGTCAAAGAGGTAAAGGCGTAATCGTAGCGCGATCCCCTCGGCGGTCTTTGCCGCCAGTCGGCCGCTCACGTAAGTGAAGGCGCCTTCGAAGATGGCAAGGCCAACAAAAGCGAGAGCGATCATCGCCAACGGCACCGCGCTGGAATCCGCCATCAGTACGTCGTCGATGAGGTAGCGCAGGAGCAGATAGGTGCCGGTCTTCAACAAGGCCGCCAGGCCGAGCGCGATGGAGGCAAAAAGGTAGCGACGGCGGTGCCCGGTCATCAAGCGCCAAATGCCCTGCAACCGGCTGGGGTGCAAGGCTTGTTTGACGTCGAATATCTGTTGATTCATGTTGTGCCTGGCCAACTTTGGTACCTTTCAAGCGAACGTCAGCGGCTGAGGCCCAGCCGACTGCAACATAACCTACCGATTTTACCACCACTGATCACGTGCTGGTTTCCAGCACCGGGCCGAGATGCTAAGCTGGTGACGGCTGTTTGGCAATCTAACTCACAGAGATATATCTCCTCGGTTGAGATACTCTGATCGATAGAATCAAAATGGATGTGGCAGAGTCTGCGGGAAGATGCGGAGGAGTTATGAGCAATAGCGTCCAAAACCAACGATATCAAGTCGAATTGGAGCTGCATGATTATCAGTCGCGCTACCAGCAATCCCTGGCCGAATTGGCCGAGGCTGAGGCCATTGAACGTATCTGGCGGAAAGATCACACGCTCTGGCAGCCGGATCCGAAGGAGGTCAGCAACCGATTGGGTTGGTTGACAAGCCCCGAAAAGATGCGGGCTGTGCTCCCTGAGCTTGAGGAGCTGGCGGCTGATTTGCATCGGGCGGGCCTGCGCCAGGCCGTGCTGCTTGGGATGGGCGGCTCCAGCCTTGCCCCCGAAGTCTTTCGAGAGACCTTCGGTGTCCAACCGGACCGTCTCGAACTGGAAGTGCTGGATTCAACCGACCCGGCGGCAGTGCACCAATTGAGCAGCTCGCTGGCTTTGCCCGAGACCTTGTTTGTGGTGGCTTCAAAATCAGGGACCACGGTCGAAACGCTTTCCTTCTTTAAATACTTCTACAACCAGGTGGAGCAGGCAGTGGGCAGTGACAAGGCAGGTCAGCACTTCCTGGGGATTACCGATCCTGAAAGCCGCATGGTCGAAATTGGAGAGCGCTATCATTTCCGCAGGGTCTTCACCAACGATCCAGACATTGGTGGCCGCTACTCGGCTTTGTCCTATTTTGGACTGGTGCCGGCTGCGCTGGTCGGGGTCAATCTGGAGGAGTTGATCGAGCGCGCACTGACGGCTGCCAGCGACTGCAAGCAGTCATTGGCCGGCCAGGTCAATCCGGCCGCTGCGCTGGGAGTGGCTTTGGCCGAGCTGTCCAAGGCCGGCCGCGATAAGTTGACCTTTGCCATCTCTGCTGAACTGAGCCACTTTGGAAATTGGGTGGAGCAGCTGCTGGCTGAAAGCACCGGCAAAGAGGGGAAAGGCATCCTGCCGGTGTTGGCTGAACCGCTTGGCGACTCCGCCGTCTATCGGGATGATCGTGTATTTGTCCATCTGCGGCTCCCCGAGGACAGCGAGCACAATGAGCGGCTTGCCGCGCTGAGCCAGGCCGGCCATCCGCTGATCCGCTTGGAGCTGGAAGACCGCTATGACTTAGG
>JBKHKF010000210.1:0-5260 GCA_046537745.1 Anaerolineales bacterium
GTCAGGAAGACCGCGGTCCCATTATTGTTTGTCACCGAAACACTGACATCATCGCCGGACACACTTATGGCGCTGATGCTCATCACCGAGCAGTCGGGCGTCGGCGTGATGGTAGGGGTATGGGTGGGGGTGGACGTCTGAGACGGCGTAAATGTGAGCGTGGGTGTCGGTGTATCGGTTGGTGTATTGGATGCCGTCGGCGTAGCCGAATTACCTGGAGGCGGAGTGGGAAAAGCTCCCGATCCAATGGTGCGTGAGACCCGGAAGCGCTCGACGATCCCGTCCCGCCGGGCAGATAGATGCAGGTAAGGCCACCACTCGCTCAAGAAGGGCAGGACCAGGCGATGGTTGAAATCGACCACAACCCAGATCTGGTCACCCGGCAGGCCGGCGTGGTCGATCGGATCGCATTGCGCCGACCAATCGTTCGAGAAATCATCCAGATCCGGCGGAGTATAGGATGTGGCTGATTCGGAGCAGACGGTGACCTTGTAAAAGCCCGGGACGTCCCAATCGGAGAATACATCCAAACTGGTGTCGCGCAGGATCCCGACCGAGCCCGATTCGGCCGCCTCGCCAGAGGAAAGGATCCGGGCCGCGTTCTCGAACTTGTCGTCCTCGCCGGAGGAGCAGCTGAAGCCATAGTCGGAATAGAAATCGTCACATTCCGTGAGGCTATAGTGGTCATCATCGTAACGCCCTGTGACCGCGTAGCGAAGGCCAAAGCGGGCTGCGTTCTCCACGGCCAGCCAGGCATGCAGCAGACGAGCCAGCTCGATGAGCATGAAGATCGTCAGCAGCAGCACAGGCAGGATAAGTGCAAACTCCGCCAGCGCCTGTGCTCGGTCAGGGACTCGGTTTTTAAGCCAACCCATTTTGGAACGGCCCTCCGGCTCGGTGTCCATTAGCGGGTGATCCTGGTGAAGATTCTCTCGGCGATGGCGTCGAAGGCAGGATCGAGGTCAGCCGTCGTGGCAGCGAAGTAATAATTGCCGCAGGAAGTCCCAACGCCGTATGCCGAGCACGGGTTGGTGGTCGGGTCCCCATCGTCCCCGGTGGCCGCGATGCGGCGCATCAGCTCCTCCCCCGCGTTGGGGAAGCCCGGCGAATCAGGGTCATTCGTCAGCTTATCGCCCAGGCCAATGGTGAAGATCAAAGACCCAATACCGTCGACACCCTCCGTATCGCACCATGTGGATTGATCGGGATCGGCGTTGGCATGGCAACCAACGGTGAACCCAGCCGCACGAGCAGCATCCTCGGCATCAAACCCATAAGCGCCATGCGAACTCGTGTCGGGGAAGTTCCCCTCAGTTGGATCGTCATCGCGACAATACGGCTGCACCCACGTCGGGTTTCCAACGGATCCAGGACAATACCAATCATCTATCGGAGCATTGGTGGGTGTTGGATTTCTGGCCTGATTGGCAGCACCATCGCCCAGCAACACCACCACCCAGACCGCCTCCTCGTCCCCATAGTTGGCCAGCTCAACTCCTGCCAGTTCCAAGCCGTCGGCGACATTGGTCACCTGACAACCCCCGAGGTTTCCGTCGGGTACGGAATCGCCATCACAATCATCCCAATAGCAGGCGCAGGTCAGCTTATTCGATTCGGTGGGAGAGGCTTGGACCTCAAGCGTGTCGATAGCGCTTTTGACGGCGGCGGCAGTTGTACCTTCGGGCAGACTATGATGGGGCTCAAGAGCTATGTGTTGATCGGGGATGTGGGCGAAGCTGACAACGGCGATCCTGTCGAATGGGAAAAACATTTCATCGACGAAGTCCTTGGCCGCTTGACGTACGTCCCTAAATGGTTCACAGCTGTCGGTAGGGTTGCACGTCGCGGGATCGGTATCCTCACCATCCGGACCATCATAGGACATGGATTCAGAAGTGTCGATCGTAAGGACCAGGTCCAGCGAAGCCGCTTCCGCCTCGGCGCCGGCCCGAATTGTAACCCCGTCGAAACCGATAATCTGCAAGAAGGCGAACTCCACCGGCAGATCCGCTTCCACTTCAACCAGCTTCTCGAAGCGCTCGGTCGCAGTTGTGTAATCTGCTGATCCATCGTAACCAGCTGGGCACAGATCATTGTCATGATAAGGACGGCTACCCACAGGCGTGCCGGTATCTCTGGTATTGCAAACCTTAAGGCTGGCAGTTGCGTGATCCAGGTTGTTCAGCTCAAGGTACTGCTGCGCGGATTCTTCCATTTCGTCGTAGGACACGTCCACCCGGTACTGATTAGCCGCCCCCAAGGCCGCAGCGTCAACCCCCCGCCTTAGATGCCCATACTGGGCAAAAAGTATTCCGGCGTCAACCGTGAGACCGATGAAGGCCGCCAACCCGACGAAGGTAATCGCGATCAAGACCATCGCCTGGCCACGTTGGGCGTCCTTGGTGAATTTCCTAATTCCAGACATATCCATCTCTAGGGTGAAGGAGAGGGTGTCGGTGTTGGCTCTGCTTTCGGGACGGGCATGATGCTGTAGGCGTGCAGCGTGACCGGATCAGGGACAATGGGCTGGATCCAGGTCAGTCCGATCACCATATCATAGTCGTAGTAAATCTCGACCAGCACAACAGCCGAATCCGGCGGCACGTTCGATAAGTTCGAGAGGCGACTGTTGATCATCGAATTGCTGTCGAAATCGGATGGGTGATGGCAGTACAGCATGAAGCCCAGATCACCGCCATTGCCCGCGCTGCAGGTACCGTAAGGCCCGACGTACGCCGGCCAGCGCTGGGATACAGCTCCATCATCCACGACGAACACGGAGATGACCACGTCGTCCGTGGTGTTGTCCAGATCCACCTGACCGGCTTGATGCAATGTGTTGTAAGCCATGGCGAAACCCCGATCGTAAAAGCCCTTCGGCTCGGGCGTTCCGAAAGGATTAGGGTCGAAGCTACCATCAGCTGCATGTACCGGATCGTCGTTGGCTAAAAAGCGCGCCGTCTCACGGGCCGAATCGATCAGGTCCAGGTACACATTCAGCATGAACCCGAACTCGATCAGACCGGCAATCATAAGAAGGAGAATCGGAAGCAGAACCGCAAACTCGACCATACTCTGGCCGGATCGCTTGATCCGCTTCACGCGCGTGATCAACTTATGAATTACGCTTATCTCCTCAACCTGCATCGGTTACGAATCCATCTTCCAGTATATAAAGCCGATACCTGAGACTCAACCATCCGTCATAGTACCCAGGACCTATTGGACCAAGCTTTCGCAGGCGTGAAACAGCATTGTAACGCACCTGTAACACAGCACAACTTCCACCCAGCCAACGGCAGCATTCAGCCAGAATTTATGTCAAGGATCGCTTGCGCTCTTGGTGGCAACCGGAGGAATTCGCCCGAACGATCAAGGCTAGTCACCGGGGTCAGGAAGAGCGGTCCAGGTGGCAGTAGCGGATGGCGTCGCGCTGGCGGTGGGAGTCAAGGTGATGGTTGGCGTGCTGCTTGGAGTGAAGGTTGCCGTGGGAGGCGGCGGCACCGTAGGCAGTGGGAAGGTGTCATCGGAGCCGGACCGGCTCAGGTTGCAGGCCGGGTCGCTGAAATTGATGGAAAAGCCGAAGTGGCTCGCGTTCAAATTGAGCGGGGCGTTACGCCAATCCGACGGCACGGCGGGGCCGGTGCTCGCCCACCAGACCTTTATCAGGTTACCGGCAGCGCCCATACCCATGCCCCGTGGCAGGCCCGAGGTGCCGGTCGTACCCGATGTGTTATCCGCTCCCACAAAAACCGGGGAGCTGCGGAAATCGATGCGGGTGGCGCGCACGTTCCAGCCGTATTGATCCGAGGCCGTCTGCAGCGCAGGCCAGGTTACCGTGATGCTTTCTACCTGCAGCCCCGGATAGGTCGTGTTGACGACTCGCTGGGTGATGGTCCTGTTGCGAATCTGTGTGGAACCGGTGAAGCGCACGCCGCTGCAGCTCGGAAGCGGCGTATTGCTCGGTGTGAGCGTGATGGTGGGGGTCTGCGTTTCCGTTGGTGTCGGCGTCTCGCTGGGGGTGTGGGTGATCGTAGGCGTATTGGTGATGGTCGGCGTATTGGAAGCAGTTGGGGTGTTACTTGCCGTAGGCGTTTGGCTGGGCGTTAAAGTATGGGTCGGTGTAGATGTGATCGACGGTGTAACAGTGACCGAGGGGGTTGTCGTGGAAGTGCTGGTGGCCGTATTGGCCGGTGGGGCTGTGGGTAAGCTTCCGGAGCCGATCGTGCGCGAAAGTCGGAAGCGCTCCACGATCCCATCCCGCCGAGCCGACAGGTGCAGCATGGGCCACCACTCGCTGACGAAGGGGACGATAAGAGGGTGGTTGAAATCCACCACAACCCAAATGCGCTCCCCTGGATCACCGGCATGGTCGACAGGCGCACAGCTTGCCGTCCAATCGGTGCTGAAATCATCAAGGTCTGGGGCTGTGTAGCTGGCCGAATCCGAGCAGACCGTCACCTTGAAGTAGCCATCTTTGTCCCAGTCTGACAGGCCGAGCGAATCGTCGCGCAGGATGCCAACTCCACCTGCCATTGCCACATCCCGTATGGACCAGATCCGGGAGGCGTTTTCAATTTTTTCCGTTTCGCCGGCAGTACAGCCGAATCCAAAATCGTTGTAGAAATCGTCGCAATCCGAGGCGTTCTCATAGGTGTCATTGAACTGACCCGTCACAGCGTAGCGGATGCCGAAGCGGGCCGCGTTTTCCACCGCCAGCCAAGCGTGCATCAGGCGGGCGATCTCGATCAAGACGAAGATGGTCAGCAGCAGAACGGGAAGGATAAGCGCGAACTCCGCCACCCCCTGAGCCCGCTGCCTTTTGACCACATCACGGTTTGCACGCAATTTAAATGTCACTGCCTGTCTCCACCCCTTCAGCTCACTTCATCCCATGAAGGGCTGACCCATAGGAGGATATTAGGAACGATTCGGGATGCCTGCGTGGCCATGCACGACAAACCTGGCGCAGTGAGCGTCCCATTTTGTAAGCTATGGAGGGCCTGGCCGAGAGCAATCTCTCGAGCAGGAGAGGACAGCGCAAGTACATCAATGGAGATAATGACAACCGGATAAAAAGCATGCGTCCCCCCTTGCCTCCACTCTGACCTTAGCATAGTACCTAAGTACCAGTCAAACGCTAAAGGGAAGCTGGCACCAAACACGAACGAATTTGTAACAGTTGCCATGTGGGGTCGATCTGTTGGCTATACGAAGGACAGGAAGAAATCGCGGCCGCCCAAGTACACAATCAAGGCAC
>JBKHKF010000211.1:0-5236 GCA_046537745.1 Anaerolineales bacterium
GCGTGGGACTATCCCGGTGACCTTTTTGGGCAATCCAACCACCAAGACGCCTGAGGAACAGGGGATCCCCAAATGGGAGGGAACGCCTGAGGAAAACGCCCGGATGATCCGGGTGGCAGCTCGCTGGTTTGGTGCCTCCGAGGCCGGCTTCGTCAAGGTTACAGAGAAAACCAAGAAATTGTTCTGGGCAAGCAAAGGCGGCAAGGAGTACGTCTTTGAGGATGTGGACGCTCCTGACGAAACCGAAAGCAAGAAGGTGTTCCCCAACAAAGATCTGTGGGCCATCGTGTACACCGTTCCCCAATCGATGATCCTGACCCAGCGCGCCTCGCAATTTGGAGGCTTTGGTACGCCGGTGGGCAATGCTTACGCCAAGTGTGTGTTCATCGAAAGTCGGATGGTCGATTTCATCCACGCCCTGGGCTACCAGCACATGGGTGGCGGAACAACCGGTATCGGCCCCTCTCCTGCTTGGGGTGTGATGGCTGGGTTGGGTGAGTTATCCCGCACCAACCGACTGGTCTCGCCAAAATATGGCAATGCCATTCGCACCAACCTGGTGATGATCACTGATCTGCCTCTGGCAGAGAGCAAGCCGATCGACGCCGGTATCTGGAAGTTCTGCCATACCTGCAAGAAATGCGGCGAGCTGTGCCCGTCAAACGCGATTTGCATGGATGACGAACCCAGCTGGGAGACTGCCAGCGCTTGCAACACGTACGGCGTCAAAGCCTTCCACGATGACGGGGTCAAATGCTTCGAGCAGTTGATGGGCCATGGCTGCACGATTTGCCATGCGGTGTGCCCGTACAACAAGATGGATGAGGCTGTCGTTCACGATTTGGTGAAAATGACCATCTCCAAAGCGCCTGTCTTTAACGGCGTCATTCGCAACCTGGATGACGCCTTTGGTTATGGTTACCAGCCCAACGGTGAGGACTTCTGGCAAATGGAACAGGATGAATTCCCGCTGTACGGACTGGATCCTTCCCGATCCTAAGCGTCAATGAGTTGACGAAAAGAGATAGGAGTATTTCATGGATTGGCTACTTTGGCTTGTGATCGGCATGGCGCTGGGTGGGGGGATCGCGGCCGTGCTGTATGAATTAGCGAAAAGAGAGATCGAGATCCGATGGTATGAAGGGCTGCTGGGCTTTCTGGCGCTGGTGGCTTTGGTGCTCGGGATCCAGACCTTCATCGGATCCTACGCTGAGTACGAGCCGCAGGCGGCCTGGATGAGCCTGCTCTTCACCCTGCTGCCGGCGGTGGTCTTCGTGGCGGCAGCCGCTCGACTGGTTCAAACCAGACGCGCAAAAAGCTAATTGGTCTGCTGAACGAACCAAGGGAGATGAAGCACCCGCTTCATCTCCCTTTTTGTTAAATCATGATCTTGTCGTGAGATGGCACATCCCCGGCTATGGATCAATATTTGAAGCAACCTTCCAGAGATTCTCGCTAAAGGCTATCACTCAACCCACCTTAGCCGAGACTTAAGTCTTAATGAATTTAATACAAAGGTCTTGTTAAGTTTCAAAGATTTCCTGACACCCGAAAGTGGTCGCGAGGACCATAATAAGGGTTGGATTGTGAAATAAATAACTTAAACCATATGCAATCCAGAGGAGATCAAACATGATCGTTTTACATGCGCTTGTAGGTGGCGCCGCGGTGGCAGCCCTGCTGCTTCTGGTGGATTATTCCCGCCGCAGCGCCCGCCCCGTCCCGTTTTGGGGTTGGTTCGCAACCGTGCTCGGGATTCTGTACGCGGCCTTCGTCGTCGAGGTGATCATCGCATTTGTCGCCGAGGGAGTGATCCAGGGCGCGCTGACCATGGGTGTGATGATGGCCGTGGTAGCCGCCATTTGGGGCGTGCTGCTGGCCCGTTTTGTATTCGCCAAGCCGGCCAAGCAAGCCGCCTAGTTATAGAGAAGAGGTAGATATGTCCGAAAAGAACTTAACAAGACGAGATTTCATCAAATCGTTGGGCCTGGCGAGTGCTGGCTTGCCGGCCATTCACGTTGTCGGCCGCATCGGTCAGGACGAACTGGTTCGCTCCGAAGAAAAGTGGGGCGGCTTCCTGATCCGCCGTCGGGCGGCGAATGATCCGCCTTATGAGATCGACGAAGAAAAATTCGAGCGCTTCCATGAGCGCAATAACATGTTCGGACGCTCGAGCTGGGATGAGGGCTACCAGGCCGATTTGGCCAGTGTGCCTGATGACATCATGCAGCAGAAGCAAGCGGCGGGCGTTCCGGGCTATAGCGTGGTCGATGACGCTTTCAAGAACGCCAACTGGTGGCTGGCCCGCAACCGCGGCGCCGATCCTTACGGCTGGGTGACCGAGCCCAATCCGGTCCCGCCGCAGCTGGGGGACTATTCCACCGCTGAAATCACCAATATCACCAAGACGGCTGCGTTGTTCTTCGGAGCCTCCGATGTCGGCGTCGCCGAGACGGATGAGAAATGGTTTTACCAGACGTTAGGTCGTTCCGAAGATAGCGCCCGCCCTTTGGTCTTCGATGACGTCGATGTGCCGATACGCGGCGAGGAAGGCCCGGTTGTTATCCCCAAGAAAATGAACCGTGTCATCGCCCTTGCTTATGAGATGGACTACGATGCGTTCCTGCCTAACGGCATTTCGCTTCTGGTGGGCGGCTCCACCGGCCAGGGTTATTCGAAGATGGCCTTCACCACGGCTACGCTGGCCGACTTCATCCGCCGGCTTGGCTACCAGGCGATCCCAATGGGTAACGATACCGGCCTGAGCGTGCCGATCTCGGTCGACGCTGGCCTGGGTGAGCAGGGCCGCCTTGGTTTCTTGCTCACACCCAAATACGGTCCGCGCGTGCGTCTCTCCAAGGTGCTGACGGATATGCCGCTGGACGTTGACAGCCCCATCTCCTTCGGCGTGCGGGAATTCTGTGAAAACTGTAAACTGTGCGGGACTTACTGCCCCAGCGGCTGCATTGACGTTGATGGCGAGGTCAGCTATGAGACCTACGACATCAACAACATGGAGGGGGTCAAGAAGTGGCAGGTCAATCAGTATTACTGCCACAAGTACTGGAAGGAAAGCGGCGCCGGCTGCATCAACTGCGCAACGGTCTGCCCCTTCAACAAGCCTCAGGGTTGGCTGCACGATGCCACCCGGATAATGATCGGCGCTAAGTCGGGCCCGCTCGATGCGCTGATGAAGAATCTGGATGAATTCGCTGGCTATGGCGGACAGGGTGAGGATCCTGATCCTGTAGCGGTTGAAGAGTTCTGGACCAACAAGATCAACAAGGATTTCATCCACATTAAGCGAAGCTAGCACGGCAGACATCTGATCGTTCAGTAAAAAGCGCTTCCCGGAAGCCCGCAACAGAAGTGGCTTCCGGGAAGTCTTGCCTGCTTGAGTTGAGGACCGGCTGCCTTGGGGATTTGTGCAGGCAGATTGCCACAAAAAGTCTGCAGGGAGGGTGCCGGAATATCCAGTCGGGCAGCATGCTGCCCGCACAATAGTTTGACCGCGTGCGATGGCATTGTCCACTGTGTGTAAACACACTGACTATCTGTAATCGTGAGCTATTGATTTATGTCACTATGTAAGATTGCATCTCTGTGTGAAATTTAGTACATAGTCAGTCCAAAATTCGCAGGTAGCTTACTGCAAGCTCAACCGGCGCGATTCATAAAACGTGTCCGAGATGGATGGGGGTAGTTTCAAAAAGGAAGCGGCATGGCAGTCAGAAGCAAAGATAAAGCAAAGAAGCAACGCCCATATGACTATTGGGATCGGGTGTTCGCCGGGATAGCCCTGGTCATCATCGCAGCCGCCTGGATTGTCGGGGGGATCCTGCAGCGGCAGGAGGCGCCCGAATGCCAGCTTTCGGTCTTCGAAGAGGCGACCGAATGTCGTCCCATTGGCAACGACATGTATGAAGCGGTCCGCGTGGAAGAGAACGGAACGGAGACCGTCGTCGGCTGGGGCAGCTTTGGCGAGGCCACCGGCTACGGCGGACCGTTGCAGGTCTTTGTCGGGGTGAAACCGGATGGACAGTTGGCCGGGGTGAAGGTCATAAAGAATAAAGAAACCCAGACCTACTTCCGCCGGCTGGAACAGGATGCGTTCTTCGAGCAGTTCCAGGGCATGGCGGCCAACGCGTCCTTCCAGTTGGACGCCGATGTCGATGCGGTGACTCGGGCGACCGTTTCCTCTCAAGCCGTCGCTGATGCAGCCCAAGAAGCCAGCTACCGGGTGGCGGAGCGCCAGCTGGACATGGCGGTCACGCGTGAGGTGGAGCCGATAAAGTTCGGTACACCCGAGATCGTTTTGATCGCTCTATATGTAGCCGGCTATATTGGACATCGCAGGGGCTTCAAATATAAGAAGCACTTTCGCTGGGCGACGATGATTGTCGGGCTGGTGGTGCTTGGCTTTATGTACAACCAGCCGCTCACCATCGGCATCATCAACTCCTTCATGCTGGGCTTCTGGCCGAACTGGCGCACCAATATCTACTGGTACCTGCTGTTGGGTGGGATCTTCTTCGTGGTGACGGCTCAATCAAAGAACCCGTACTGCTCCTGGTTCTGCCCCTTCGGCGCCTGCCAGGAGGTGCTCGGAGCCATCGGCGGCGCCAGGTACATGGGCCCCAAGGCCGGCCGTGGCCGCGAGGTGCTGAAGTGGACCCAGCGCGGATTGGCGTTGACCGCAATTGTGCTGGCCTTGATCTTCCGCAATCCAGGTGCGACGAGCTACGAGATATTTGGCAATCTCTTTGCCTTCAACGGCGCGCCGCTGCAGTGGGTTGTGCTGGGGATCATTCTGGTGCTGTCCCTCTTCGTGCGACGGCCGTGGTGCAATTACCTGTGCCCGCTGGATCCAACCGTTGACATTATCAATTCAAGTCGCCGCTGGATCACACGCGGCATTAGGAGCGTGTCCTGATGCTTAAGGAACCCCGTCGCAAGTACATGGATATCGTGTTTGTGACCATCATCAGTATTTGCCTGGTTCTTATGTTGGGCTATCAGGTCGTCAACGTAATGGCGTTGCAGAAAGAGGCGACACCGACGCCGACGCCGCGGCCCTTCGCGACCGCCTATCAAGGCATACCCGAAGTCGGCGAGGAGACTTTCCGACCGACACCCACGCCGGAGGTCTCGCCAACGCCAAGCGAGACACCGTTTTTAGAGTGAGCAGGAGAGTACCCGTGGAACGACGAGATTTTCTGAAAATAAGCGCTGTGTC
>JBKHKF010000212.1:0-5224 GCA_046537745.1 Anaerolineales bacterium
GCAGTATCCTGCGATCTTTTTCCTAAAGCAGCTATATTTACCTTGAGCTTTGGTGAACCGGTGCCGGCGCGTCAATCTATGCCAGGCGCGGAAGCTTCCAAACTGTCTGGTCCCCATAGAAGCCATAATTCATTGTTTAATTTGACCGGATCCAATAAATCCCCGTCGCGTTTGGATTAGCAGCTCATGCAATCGGAGCGCGAAGGGACCAAAGCTGGCTGATATTGGTTCTTGGTGCTATGGGTTTGAGGATGATTTGTGGGCCGCTTGAGATCAAATGGAGTGTTTACTTTCGCTTTCATAAAAGGAAATTAGAGGATGGATAATGTTCAAATAAATCGAAAAACTAAAGTGGAGAAATTGATGGTGAAGAACGATCGAAAGTATATATTCTTTACGTTGCTGATCGCCCTTTCCATGGTTGCAGCGGCGTGTGCTCCGCAGACGGCCGCCACGGACCAGGCGCTGCCCACCGAGATGACAGTCCAAAGCACCAGTGATTTGGTAAGCGCGCTGAACGATACCGGCGTGGAGGCGTAGGCCGGCGCTTCCGTTAATCAGCCTTTCTTTGAGGTGGATGGACAGATCATCCAATTAGAAGAAGGAGAGCTTCAGGTCTTCGAATTTGAGAGTGAGGCCGCGCGGCAAGGCCTCTCGGGACTGATCCGGGATGGAAGCCTTATCGATGAGTCATCTGAGGAATTTGCGGGCACTCCGGTCTTCTGGGCTGATGGCAGCTTGATTGTCATGTGCCTTGGCGATGACCTGGTTGTAATCGATAGCCTGAACTCGATCATGGGCCCAGTCCTTGCGGAGGTGGAGGCTTCTGAAGGGTCCTGACCTTCTAGAACAGCAGCGCAACAGCTGATACTGAATATAGTAGGCCGAGGCCCCGGGTTGCTCACCCGGGGCCCCTCCATTTTCTCCCTGACCCAATAGTCATCACTCGCGCGCTTGATCAGGCGGATCGAGGGAGGAGAACGAGCAGTTAACAGTTGTTCCTCTCCATCTGGATGAACCCAAAACCCAAGTGTAGGGGTATTAATATTGAAGGCCCCAGCGGATCGAGGGACTCCCAGGGCCGAGCGCAGGCGATGTAGGCTGTTCCTTTCTACCGGGGTGCTTCTCTAAGCGCCTTGCGCTGGCTCCCCTTCAGCTGCGATTCCGCCTGGGGTCTTCTTCTGCTTGCAGGTCTGATCATCGGCTGCGATTGAGCTAATCCGGCGTGGCGGGCTATACTTCCTCGAGTTCCAATTCAATCGTCATGTGAGGAATCCTTCCGAGCTTGGAGAGATGATGTGTCCTGGTATCTGATCCCCGCTGTGATCGCTGCCGGCTTTGCAGCCGGCTTCATCAACACACTGGCCGGCAGTGGATCCCTGGTGACATTGCCGTTGCTAATCTTCCTGGGGTTGCCCGCCAACGTCGCAAACGGCACCAATCGCGTGGCGATCGTATTACAGAATTTGGTAGGGGTCAGCAGCTTCCATCGGCAGGATCGGCTTGATTTGCGTGGAAGCGTCATCCTGGGCTTGCCGGCCGTGGCGGGCGCCATCCTGGGGGCGCAAATCGCAGTCAATCTTGATGAGGCCACGCTTGAGAAGACGATCGGATTGCTGATGGTTTTTATGCTGATTGTGATCCTGGTTCAACCCAAGCGTTGGCTTCAGGGGCACCTGAATGAATTGGAGGGGTCTCCCAAATGGTGGCAGTTTGTGATCTTCTTTCTAATAGGGATCTATGGCGGCTTCATTCAGGCCGGTGTGGGCATCTTTTTGCTGGCGGGACTGGTGCTGGCGGTTGGTTATGATCTGGTCCGAGCGAATGCGGTCAAAGTCGCCATCGTTCTGCTCTTCACCCTATCGGCGCTGGTGGTCTTTATCCGGAATGGTCAGGTTGTTTGGGGGATAGGGCTGATGCTTGGAGCAGGAAACATGCTTGGTGCTTGGGTTGCCACCCGCGTCGCGGTGGCCAAGGGGGCTGTCTGGGTTCGTCGATTGCTCATCGCCGTCGTGGTGGTCTCGGCGGCGGAGCTGTTGGGATTGATGGAGGTGGTGGCCGGTCTCCTTGGCTGATGGCTGTTTGGCCCAAGCCAGGCAGAAACAGAAAACCGCCGGCGAATGCCGGCGGTTCTTGGTCGGGGCGGGCGGATTTGAACCGCCGACCCCCTGCACCCCATGCAGGTGCGCTTCCGGGCTGCGCCACGCCCCGACGAGGACATGGGCATTATAGCCCAGCGGGGGCGCGGCGACAACCGCTGTGACCAAGTCTGTCTCCAGCGGGCGTTGGGTACCAGAGTGTCGTTACTCCCTGCCTGAAAACTTTGCCATCACGCGTGTGGTATGGCGGATGCCGTTCACAAGCTGGTCGATAATGATATTCTCGTCAGGCGCGTGGGCTCTCGATCCAGGGTACGAAATACCGACGGTCGCCACGGGCACCTGCAGATGCTCCAGGAACGGGTGAATGGGGCCTGAACCGCCGGACATCGGCTGAATCAACTGTGGTTGGCCGTAAATGGGTTCTGCCTCAGCCGCGACCATTTGCAGGAAGGGGTCGGAGGGGTCGGTCCTCCCCGGCGGTTCATCTCCAAGCTCAACAATTTCTACGTCCTTAAAACCCAGGCGATCCAGATGATCCCGGAGTTGCTGGAGCACTTGTTCCGGGTCCTGGTCGGGCACCAACCGAAAATCCACTTTGGCGGTGGCCTCCGCCGGAAGGACTGTTTTGGATCCATCCCCTTGATAGCCGGAGATCAGGCCGCAGATCGTGCACGTGGGAGAAAATAGTTTCTCCCGTTTGAATTCCAGACCCCCATCGAGTCCCTTAATGAAATCCTCGAGCCCGTAGCGATCCAGCAGATCTTCGGAGTCATCCGGGAGTTGGTCCAGAAGTTCCCGGTCGAAATCGCTCGGAGGCTGGATTGGATCGTAGAAGCCAGGGAGTCGGATGTGTTCATCCCGGCCCTTGAGGCTGGCCAGCGCCCAGGTCAGCCGCCAGGCTGCGTTGGGAAAAATCGATCCGCCCAGACCAGAGTGCGCGTCCAGCGAGGCGGTTTGCACTCGAAGCTCAACATAAAGGATGCCGCGCAGGCCAGCGTAAAGAACGGGTCGACCGTCGTGATCAACCCCGCCGAATTCCCACAGGCAGGCGTCGGCTGCCAAAAGCTCACGGTTCTCGGCTACGAAGGAGTCCAGGTTTGGGCTTCCGATTTCCTCTTCGCCTTCGATGATGAACTTGACATTGCAGGGCAGTTCGCCTTCGGCCTCCAAGAAGGCGTCAATTGCAGCTAAGCGACAGGAGATATGTCCCTTGTCGTCGCTGACACCGCGAGCGTAGAGCTTTCCATCGCGCAGGCTTGGCTCAAAGGGAGGGGTGGTCCAAAGCTCCAGAGGTTCCGGCGGCTGAACGTCGTAATGGTTGTAGAGCAGCAATGTGCGATCAGCCCGACCTTGTCGTTCAGCATAGACGACGGGATAGCCATCGGTAGGCATGATTTGAACATGAAAATCGCGGGCTTCCAACATTTGCCCGACCAGTTGGCTGCAAGCTTCCATCCCCTCCCCCTGGGCGGCGATGCTGGGTTGACGGCAGAGCGTTTTGAGCTCATCGATGGTCGCTGGGATTTGCTCGTTGATCTTTCGATCCAAATCGGAGGTGTTGATCATGAAGTATCCTATTCCTTAGGAGCTGGCTGTCTGACCTCTCCAGAATACTATAGGCTAAAACAACTTATTCAAGAGGAGGATCCATTGGAGCACTTCGATATCTCGGTGAGTCTATCTCCTGATCTGCCCGTCTGGCCTGGTGACCCTGACATCGAGATCGAACGGGTAGCCTCGATGGAGGATGGAGCCCCCTCCAACGTCTCCCGGTTGGCAAGCACGGTCCATGTTGGCACCCATGTCGATGCCCCCCTGCATTTCATTGAGGGCGGGGAGGGGGTGAACGATCTGGCCCTGGAGACCCTCGTCGGCAGTGCGTTGGTGGTTGAATTTCCGGCGGTTTCGGTGATTGATGAGGCGGTGCTGGTTGGCGCCGAGATCCCATCCGAAATTCAGCGGGTTTTGTTCAAAACACGAAACAGCTATTTATGGGAGAAAGGGGAAACCGAATTCAATGAGGATTACGTCGCCATCGATGAGAGCGGCGCGCGCTGGTTGGTGGAGCATGGCGTAAAGTTGGTGGGTGTGGATTACCTTTCGGTGGCGCCCTTTGACGATCCTGGGCCTCCCCATAGGGTTCTCCTGGGGGAGGGGGTGGTGATCGTGGAGGGACTTAATCTGCATGGGATCCACCCAGGGGAGTACCAGTTCACGTGCCTGCCTCTGAAGATTGAGAATTGTGAAGGGGCGCCGGCCAGGGCGATCCTATCCCGAGACTGATGAAAGGGGGTGAGCATGCCGTTCCAACTTGATATCATGTTGGCGGCGTTGATCGTCGTTGTGTCGATCATTGCCATATTGCTCGTTGCATGGCGTATCAACGTGAACCGGACCCTGCGGGATAAGCCACTTCATATACCCGAATCGCTCGGTGAAATCAGCGATGCTGTGCTGGAGCCAGGTGAACGTATCGCCACGCCCATCGGTGAGCAGATCGAAGCAATGGTGCAAGAGGAGCTGGGCGAAGAAGGTAAATACGACGTTGATTTCGGTCGTAAACCGGATGGCTCTCTGGCTGTTTGGGTGGATGGCAAGAAATACGCCGATCCAGCGGCGATCGCCGACGATAGGGTGCGCGAGGCTGTGGCCAGGGCTGTTGAGAGGTTCAACAAAGGGACGGAGGCAAAAGGATGATGGCTGGAGAACTCGACCTGGCGGGCGTTTTCCCGCCGACCCCGACTTCTTTCGATGAGAAAGGAAATCTCGCACTCGACAGGCTGGCGGATAACCTGAGCCGCTGGAGCAATTGGCCGCTCGCGGGCTATGTGGTGGGGGGCTCCAATGGGGAATTTATCCTGCTGGAGGATTCCGAGCGGGTGGCAGTGGTTGAGGCGGCGCGCCGCAGCATTCCGGATGGCCAGCTGCTGATCGCAGGCAGTGGCGCCCAATCCACCCGTCGAACGCTGGCGTTGACGGAGTCGATGGCCGCCGTCGGCGCTGACGCGGTCATCGTTGTCACGCCTTCTTATTACCGTCGGCAAATGGACGTGGCGGCAATGGTCTCACATTTTGAGACTGTGGCGGACGCCTCCCCCGTGCCGGTCGTACTGTACAACGTG
>JBKHKF010000213.1:0-5193 GCA_046537745.1 Anaerolineales bacterium
GGTCGGAGGAGATCGTTTCACGGCGCCAATCCCACATGGCACCCATGGAGCGCAGCTGACTCCGCATTCTTTTGATATTGTTGTAGGTCCATTCCTTGGGATGGATATTGCGGGCGATGGCGGCATTCTCCGCCGGCAATCCGAAGGCGTCGAAACCGATGGGGAACATCACGTTGAAGCCACGCATCCGCTTGTAGCGGGCGCGGGTATCGGAAGGCGCCATGGCGTACCAGTGTCCAATGTGCAGGTTGCCCGAGGTATAGGGCAGCATTGTCAGCGCGTAAAACTTGGGCCGTTCGTCATCAATGTTGGCTTCGTAAAGGCCATCCTCACGCCACCGCTCCTGCCAGCGCGCTTCGATCTCAGCCGGCGCGTAGGGATCCGCCGCAGGTCGGTCCTTTATCTTAACCCCATCCGCTTCCGCTGCGCTCATGTTTCACCTCGCTCCTCGATTGCGACGGCCATCCTCCGGACGGACACGCCTCGGCACCAGTTTCGGTTCTGGCTGCAGCAGCTCACCGAGTTGGTCGATCATCCGCTGCCATTCTTCTTGGGCCTTGCGGACCACATCTTTGACTGATCCCATCCTTCTTCACCTCCACCAAAACGAAAAAATCCTCTCGCCTTACAGGGACGAAAGGATTCCGCGGTACCACCCCGATTGCCCACAAAGCTGCTGTGGACCTCTCACTTTGCGCTAACGGGCGCTCCCGCCCTCGGCTAACTTGCGCATCACCGAGGGAGCCTGCCCTATGCTGCGGGCGATCCGGCGAGTTCGGCCCCTGGTGCTCCACCGGCACTTTGCCAGGCTTCCACCATTCCTGGCTCGCTTGCGGATGGCCTACTACTCCGAATGTAGCTTCCCTAATTCAATTTTCACCGACGGACAAGCTTGTGCAGCATTCTCCGTCCGCCGTAGGTGGACCCAGTGGGATTCGAACCCACGACCTCTTCAATGCCATTGAAGCGCGCTCCCAGCTGCGCCATGGGCCCCTGTTGTGGACCTGGCGGGATTCGAACCCGCGACCTCTTCAGTGCGATTGAAGCGCGCTCCCAGCTGCGCCACAGGCCCGAAGAGATGGGAGCATTGTAACGTAGCGCCAATATCGATGTCAACACGGAATTGCCACCAGTTTATGAACTGAGCGGTGACGAACGTCATAGACGAGCATGACTCACATCCATAGGGCTCACAGCATATTCATGCTAATGTGAATTATATCGCGCGGTCGCGCGAAGCTTTTTGGCAACTTTGGTGTTTATATAGTTGAGAACACCGCCGGAGGAACATCCCACCCTCGGCAAAACCGTTTGCTTGGACAAAAGAACTGTTTTTTTGCCTGAAGGGAACCCTAAATGATCCGCCGGCTTGTGAGCCTCGGACCCGAAGGAGGTGAAGAAGCTTAGAATTCGCTTTCTCGGAAAAGACCCGGGTTGACCGTTAGGCCTGGTGTCATCCAAACCGGACTTACTAGAAAATTCTTCGTGAAGAGGAGAGCAAACATATGACCACGGAAGCACCCAGGGTCAAAGTCATAGGTTATCTGCCCAATGACACCCCCCCATTCGGACAAATGGTACTCCTCGGTCTGCAGCACGTGCTGACCATGTTCCCCGCCACCGTGTTGGTGGCCCTGCTCGTGGGTTTCCACGTCAGCACGGTGCTCTTTGCTTCGGGCCTGGCCACGATTGTGGCGCTGGTTGGCTCGCGGCTGGGGATCGGCACTTTCATCCCTCTGTACTACGGATCGAGCTTCAGCTACATCGCGGCCACCCTGGCCGTCACCAACGCTGAATTCGCTGTTCCAGCCAGCGATGAACTGATCGGCGCCGCTCAGGCCGGCATTATCGTCACCGGCCTGGTGAACATCGCCATCGGCCTGATCATCCGCTTCTCCGGCGGCAAGCGCTCCATCGATGTAATCCTGCCGCCCATCATCACAGGCTCCGTGGCAGCCGTCATCGGCTTTGCCCTGGGCTTCGCTGCCCTGGACATGTCCTCGGGTCACTGGGGTGTGGCGATAATCACCCTGTTGGTCACCATCCTGTTCTCGGTGTACCTGCAGGGGAAGGGCTTCATCGGGATGATCCCGGTGTTGCTGGGGGCTGTCACCGGCTATCTGGTGGCCATCCCCTTTGGGTTGGTGGATTTCAGCGCCGTGGGCACGGCAAACCTGTTCGTCGTCCCGCACTTCACCTTCCCGAATTTCAGCAGCGAATTGGCTGCGACCGCCATCTTCGGCATCGCCGCCATGGCCATCGCCACCATTCCGGAGTCGACGGCCCACCTGTATCAGATCAGCCTGTACGTCGATAACCTGGCTGAGCGGATGGGCCGCCCGCCGGTTGAACTCAGCGAGTACATCGGCCTGAACCTGGTCCTCGACGGACTGGGCGACATGACCAACGGCCTGATCGGTGGTGTGGCCGGCACCAACTATGGCGAGAACAACTCGCTCATGGTCATCACCCGCAACTACTCCGGCCCGGCTCTGATGGCTGCGGGCATCATCGCCATGCTGCTCGCCTTCAGCGGCCAGCTGGTGGCAATCGTCAACAGCATTCCGGTGCCCGTTTCGGGCGGCCTGGCCATCTACCTGTTCGGCGTCATCGGCATGCAGGGCATCGCCCTGATTATGTCCGAGGAGGTCAACCTGTTCGATCCTAAGCAGTTGGCCATCGGCGCGGTGATCATGGTCATCGGTATCGGCGGAAACATCGGCTACGAAGGTGGCTTCCTGCCGATCCCGCTGCTGCAGGGTCTGTTCCCCTTCGGCTGGCCAGCCATCGCCACCGGCGCCGTCGCCGGCATCCTGCTCAACCTGATCTTCCTGATCTTCAAGCCACCGGTGGTGGAGGCAGTCAAGGCGCCCGCCGCTGAACCAGGATACGAGGTGGCAAGCGACTAACCGTGGGATAGGATTGGGGTTCCCGAAAACCAAGCGGCGCAGCATAAGCTGCGCCGCTTTTTTTATTCCACCGAGAAACCACCGTTTAAAGCAACGTCTGACAGAACCCCGTCAACCCGTCCGCACCAGAGGAATGGCCAATTTGGATGATCCGGCGCGCCGCTGGATGCAGCTCTCTCTCCTCACTCGCCAAGAGCGCATCCAAGAGTTCATGCCAGCTTCCAGTAGCCTGACCTTTATCCGCGGCCAACAGCCAGGTGGATGAAAGCGGGCCGGTCCGCACGGAGGCTGCCTCACTGATCACCTCCGACCACTGCTTTGCCGCCTCCATTTCCCACGTGGCCCAGAGGGCGTGCATTACACCCATCAGATAATCGTCACCCGATGGCGTCAAGCCGCCGCCAAGCCCGGCCAATGCCGCCGAGGCTTGCCGCACCGCCGCCCTATCCGAATCAGCCAGCCCAAGCTGCAGCTTCTCGGCGGCAGGCCGGGCCGCACTCAAGATTCGCTCTGCCATCAAGCCGCCCGACGCTTGACCCTGAAAAGAGCCCTCCGGCGCCAGCAGCGGCGCCAGGCTGTTCACCGGCGCCTCGGCCAACAAAAGCGCCGCCAAACTTTTCACCAGCTCTCGCCAGCCTTCCTGTTGTGCGCGGGCGCTTTCCCAATCAGGCCTGGGATCCCAGGTTCGGGCCTGTCCTATTTCCACGGACAACTGACCGACCACGAGCTGATTATCCTCAATATGAACTTTGGATTCAGGCTGGATATAGTCGCTGAAGCCGGCCGTCCGGCGGCTGAAATGGGGGGCTACAGGCAGGGAAATGGACACTGGGCTGGCGGGAACGGGATCGAGTTGAAGGGATAACACGACCCCTCGTTCATCCACCAGGTTGCATACTGCTTCGAAAATGTGCAGCGGCCGCGCCTCCGCTGCGGTGGCCAGCCAGCCTCGGCCGGCCGGGGTGATTTGGGATGCGCGGACCGACTTCAATCTTGCGCGCTCGACTTGGCCGCCTGCACCTTCTCCCACAACTTGCTTGGGCTCAGCGGGATTTCCAACAGTTCCAGCCCTTCGACCGCCAGCGCGTCCTCCAGTGCCTGGGCGAAGAGCGGCCCCACCGGTATGGCGCCGGCCTCACCGGCGCCCTTGACCCCCAAAGGATTGAGCGGCGACGGAGTTTCCTCATGATCGATTTCCATGGGGGGCACATCCAGTGCGGTGGGGAGCAGATAATCCATGAGGGAGCCGTTCAAGAGCTGGCCATTTTCGTCGTAGACCAGCTCCTCATAATAGGCGTTGCCGATCCCTTGGGCGACGCCGCCTTGGATCTGACCATCCAGGATCAATGGATTGATCACTCGTCCGCAGTCGTGCACGATTACGTACTTTTGAATATCAATCTGCATGGTCTCGGCATCCACCTCGACGATCATGGCATGCGCCCCGTAAGCCGTAGCCCCCCGCTCTGGGCCGAAGTAGTCCGTCGCCTCCAGGCCAGGTTCCGTGCCCGGCTTGACCGCGCCTCTCAGCGGATTAGCCTTAGCCGCCAAATAACCCAAGTCCAGCGCAGAGCTGGGAACACCTTTCACCTGGACCTTGCCTTCCACCAATTCCAGATCGGCCTCCGCCGCCTCCAGCTCCTCACTGGCCATGGTCAGCACCTTCTTTCGAACTGCTTTGGCGGCGGCGTTGATAGCGTTCCCTGCCACCACTGCGCCCCGACTGGCGAAGGTTCCAGTGCCCCAATGAAATTGGTCGGTGTCGCCGGTGACCACGGTAATATCCTCCACACCCACGCCGAGTTGGTCGGATACCACCTGGGCAAAACTCGTGAAATGACCCTGGCCCTGGGTCCCTACCCCGGTGACCACGCTCACCTTTCCGCTGGGTTGGATTTGAACGCGCGCGCCCTCATAAGGTCCAATACCCGTTCCCTCCACATACATCACCAGCCCGAGTCCCACATGCCGACCCTCCTCCCGGGCCGCGGGCTGAATCTCCTTATAGAACTTTTCATACCCAATCAGCTCAAGCGTCTTGTCCAGCACGGGCTCGTATTTCCCACTGTCGTAGACCAGCGGCGCAAAATCCTGGTAAATAATCTCGTTGTCATAGGGGAAGGCGTCATTGGGGATGAAGTTCAATCGCCGGATCTCGGCAGGATCCAGTTCAAGCTCCCGGGCGGCCAAATCAAGCATGCGCTCCATGGCGAAGACGCCGTGCTGCCTTCCCGCGCCGCGATACGGCGTCACGATGGTCTTGTTTGTAAAGATAGCTTTGAAT
>JBKHKF010000214.1:0-5176 GCA_046537745.1 Anaerolineales bacterium
TGGTCACGGATAGAATCCGGCGATTTTTGAGGCGGAAAGGGATAGTTTAGATGGATGAAGAGACCATCCGAATCGTCCTTCTCGTCATCGCTTTCTCACTTCTGATGATCGGTGGCTTTTTGCGAAGGCCAGGGATCGGAATCCTGTTTTGCCTCATTGCGATTGGCTATATCAGCTGGAGCGAACCTGCGGGGTTAACTCAATTTGGCCTGGCGGCAGAACGGAATTGGTGGACGACCGTTGGGCTCGGCATATTGATCGGAACGCTGCTCGCCATCATATCAATGGCCGTGCTTGAGCCTTTCGTTGAGGGGCTGACTGGCCGAGTCCACGATATCAGTATTGTGGAGGGCGTCAGGGGAAACCTGGCCGGATTTCTACGTTGGCTTCTTGTCGTCTGGGTTTTTGTAGCCACGCTGGAGGAGCTTGTGTTTCGAGGCTATCTCATGAGGGAATTCGTTTGGCTGGCTGGCCATTCCACCGTATCAATCGCGGTGGCCTTGATCCTCTCCTCTGCGGCTTTTGGGCTCTCCCATCTCTATCAAGGGATCAGCGGCGGTTTGAGTTCGGCCGTGATCGGCCTGATCCTCGGTGCCATTTACCTGGCCTCCGGCTTCAATCTCTGGCTGCTCATCATTATTCACGGTGTAATTGACACGGTTCAAATCGGATTGATTTTTGCAGACAAGGATGAGGACATCCGCAACTGGTTCCCGGCCCTCCGGGGCTAATCTCGTTATCACTTCATTGAACGAGGGATCTTCCGGAATAATGTTGGCGGAACCAGTACTTCTTCCCGAGCGAATCCGGCTTGCTATACTGAGCTTGAAGGTGTCACGTGGCGAATCCACGAAGCTCATCGGCGCGCATGCGCACTGGGTGGGCAAGGAGGTCCGATGTACACGGAGAAGTGTGATATCGATGGCAAGCGCGGAATCAAGCGGGTGAGGGAGCACGGCGATTATGTGGTGATCGCCAATAGGGAACTCCATAGGCAAGGCGAGTCAAGCCGGTTCGCCCTTGTGAACGAACGGCAGAAAGCCGTGGACAGCGTTCACCCCTCACCAACGGAGGCCTTCACTACGGCAAAAGGAATGACTGGCGGCTAGCCGCTGATCGCGCTCATGCTGTGATTTCAACAGGAATGTGACCCGCGCCGTCACTCCCGAACTGGATTACGGGTGGGCGATACAGAGCAACGCTTGCAGGCACTGACGCACTCACCCAGGGCTGGGAGATTGGCGACGGCCCTTCCCGCTCAGAGGCGCTCGACGCTCCCGCAATAAGAGCAGGCCAACTCCCGCTGGCCGCGCAATATAGGGCTGGAGAATGTTGCCCCACAGGCGCTGCACTTGGTCGGCGCATTCTGAAGACGCGCTTCCTCCTCCTCGGAGATTGGCTCAATCCGCTGGTCATCGAATTCGCCCCGGATGGCCCTTTGAATTTTTCGAGCCCAAAGCTCGCAATCCTGACCATCAAGGTGAAAGTGCACGCGTGGCAAAGGAGCCTCCGAGTCGCATTCCAGGTATAAGTGGTCCTCGTGACCCATCAGGCCCTTGTTCTCGGCTTTTGTCTGTCTGATGGAGGGTAGCGCAATTTCCAGGAGCGGCTTCTGAATCTTCTCCTTCTCCGTTGTGATAAAAAGGACCTTCTTCGTGGCAACGGTTTCTTTCCGCTCAAACAGAATGCGCTGATCGGTCAGGAAGAGTACACCTCTCGGTTCATCCTCCTGGTTGCGCACCCAGTTGGCGCTGACTGCGCGCAGGATGCCTTCATTGGGAAGCCAGTCGAAAGCGGATTCGGCTCCCTGCTCCATCATCCATTTCACTTCCTGCAGATGAGAGCGGAGTTTTGATAGACGACTCGAGAAGCCATCGTACATGCCCTGAATTGACTTCTCAGCCGTTCTATATTCAGCTTCGAGATCGCCCAGGCCGGCCTCGAGCTTATCCACCGCTTTCGCCTGGGTCACTCCGCCCGCTCTAGCTCCCCGGATCATCACATCAACAGGTTTTTTGGCTTTCTCAAGCCGGCCACGTTGATCGTCGACCTCCTTCGCAAGGCCAGGCCGAAGCTTGGCCCACTGTTTCCTGAGCTCGAGGGCTCGCTCCTCGAGGTCGGGCTCGTACAAGTATCCTTTGTTCCGCAGATCCTTCACCTGCTGAAGCGTTCCATTGACGTTGGATTCAAGGTCTTCCACCCGGTCTTTTATCTCGGCCAGTACCACCTTGCTCTCAAGGCCGCGATATTCGCGCTCGAGTCGCGTAAGGCGCTCTGCCGGCGTGGGCTTTGGCGCCTGGGGTCTTTCAGTCATCTTCTCCTCCGAGTATTTAAAGGGCAATAGCTTTGTGCTTTCCCCTCTTGCTGTCCGATTATCTTCATCCAGCTAATTTTGGCCATTTGCTCCCACAGTTCCATTCGCTAAAGCGCCTTAACACTAACCGGGCATCCATGAGGCTTATCCTCACCCTGTCGACTGAATGCCGAATCGAACGTGTTCCCCCCTTGCATTTGAAGCGGAAAGCAACTTGTAATCTCTGCTGGCTATAATTAGCCTCAATAGCGTTCGCTGGTCCATCATGATTTCCGTGGGCCAGGATCAAGCCTGAATCTTGAGGATTTTGGGGAACCTGTCGTCATGAAGTGCGTAGGCAGTCGCCGATTCTGCGCTGGAGGTGGCTTCCGGTGCTGATCCAATTCACCAATAGCGCGCTCCTGATCATTATGGTCGTGCAAATGCTGACGGGATTGTACGTGCTGTTCTGGCCTGTGAGCCCTTTGGTCATGAATCTTCATCGTTGGGGTGGGTGGGCATTGCTCGGCCTGCTCCCCTGGAAGGCAATAATCGTATATCGATCCCTTTCCCGGGGACTGAAGAAAACCTGGGATCGTGGACTGGTTCCGATCCTTTCGAGCCTGATGGCGGGGCTGCTGATCTTGCTTCTGGCCGCCGGCTTAGCATGGACCTGGCGGATCGGTGATTGGCTGGTGCTGCTCGGCCAGACGGTGATCTCCTGGCACTGGGTTTTCGGTCTGGCAATCTTGCCTATCTTCATCATCCACATCTGGCGCCGCTGGCCGAATCCTAGCCGACGGTTTTTGCTCACGAGGCGGGCCGCCGTTCGCGCGTTGGGCTTTGGTTCCTTCGGAGTGTTGGGATGGCTCATGGCAGAGCGGCTCGCCAGGCAGCAGGAAGCGGAGGAGCACCCGCGCTCGCCGAACACGGGTTCCCGGGAGTATCGTTCCTTCAGCGGCAACGCGATGCCAGTTACCACAAACTTCGGTGAGAATCCGAGGCGGCTGGATCCGGAAACATGGCGGCTTCGGATCGATGGCCTCGTCGCAAGTCCGCTCGAGGTCAGCTATCAACAGCTCATGGACATTCCAATTAAGACGATAACTGCCACTGTGGATTGCACCGTGGGATGGTATTCAACCCAGCACTGGCGGGGCATCCCGGTGATGGACCTGGTCCGGCGGGCAGATCCTGATACTCGCGCGAATTTCCTGCGCTTTTGGTCTGATACCGGCTATAACAAGAGCTTCAGCCTGGCAGAATCAGAGCGGATCCTGTTGGGAACCCACGTGGGAAATGAGACTATTAACCATTCTCACGGATTTCCGGTTCGAGCTGTCGTCCCCGGTTGGAGGGGTTGGTTCTGGGTGAAGTGGGTGACTCGCATCCAGGTTGTCTCCCGGCCGGCTGCTTAAGTAACTTCTCTGGTCCGCTCTTTCGGCCAGTCAGCCAAACGTCTCCCCTTAAAATTAGTTGCTGGAAGTACACGATCACATAAGGAATGTTTTGACCAAAGGAGTTGGACAGTGAATATCGCAGTGCTGGGGAGCGGCAATATCGGCGGGACCATGGGGCGCATATGGGCAGAAGCGGGCCACGCGGTCCGCTTCGGTGTGCGCGATCCTGAAGCGAAGGGGGCGGCGCTGGGCGAGCGCTTCAGTGAATTTGACGTGACGTTCCAGCCGGTTGGCGAAGCGGTTGGAGAAGGTGAAGTTGTTCTGTTGGCGGTGCCGCCTTCGGCGGTTTCCGGTATCGCGGCGGAGCACGGCGCGATCCTCGATGACAGGATCATTCTCGACGCAACCAATGATTTCAGCGCAGAGGATATGAGTGGGTATTTGACACTCAAGAATCACGCTTCCCGAGCAAAAGTGTTCAGGGTTTTCAATTCACTTGGGTGGGAGAATTTCGCTAATCCTGAATTCGATGGGATCAGAGCGGATCATTTTTATTGTGGGCCTGAGGATAAAAGCGCGCTCACAATTGTGGAAGGGCTGATCACGGATGTCGGCCTGCGGCCTATCCGGATCGGCACTTTGGAGAAAAGGCACTTGCTTGATAACATGACAAGGCTCTGGGCTACTCTCGCCATGGAACAGGATCGAGGACGCCATTTAGCTTTCAAGATCTTGAGTGATTAGGCCTGGGTGAATGCAGAGAGAGGTTGGCCTGGGCTGGTTGACAGAGCTTGAGATCCATTCGGCGACTGATCAAGCTTAGTGAATATTCGGAGAGGTTTATCGGAAAGGAGATAAAGGCGATGGTTCGTGTCAGTCGGGAGATAGCGATTGACGCACCACCCGAAGAAGTGTGGCGGCACATCGAGGACCCTGCCAAGGAGCTAAAATGGCGCCGTCCTGAGGTCAAAGATTTGGAAACGATCGGCGATGGCCCAGTTGGCGAAGGGACGCGCTATCGAGGTCGAACCAAGATCATGGGGATGACCGACGATTATGTAAACGAAGTGGTCGAATTCGATCCACCGAATCGTATTGCCTGGCGCTATGTTGAATCTTCGGGGATGATGGCTGCCAATGGACATTACATGCTGATTCCCACAGGCGACGGCGGTACTCGTTTTGAGATAGTCCTTGAATACCATCCGACGGGGTTCATCGGCCGCCTGACGGAACCCATTATGCCTTTGCTGGCGGGCCCGATTCTGCAGCGGTTTGCGGAGCAGCTGAAAGCTGAAAGTGAAGCAAGCTAAGCTACACTCGGGATCTAGCTACCGTCTGCCGCCGAGATTATGTACACGCTGCCTCCCGGATTGATAAGCCCTTATGGGTGTCATGTTCCAACAGGCTAAGCTGCCAGAGTTCCTGAATTCTGGCGAGAAACTGAAGCAGCAACCCCTAATGTTCCTTGGGAGGATCGATG
>JBKHKF010000215.1:0-5160 GCA_046537745.1 Anaerolineales bacterium
GGTAATATGGGTCCAATCATCATGGCCGTGTATAACGAGCGTTATCGGCTCCAGCACCTGGCCATACAGCAAGAAGATTTGGTATTGGCAGGTACACTGTTCCGTGCCATGATGGGCACACTGGCAGGCTCCCGGATCCTGCAACCCTTCCTTGGCGGTCCGTAAATCGAAGGAACGCCTGACCTCAAAGCCCGAGTCCCTTAGCAGGGTCAGTAAGTGCTCCGTTGTTTTTTTCCAGGGTGCCCTAATCCGCATCCTTCACCTACCTGCTGCGAGAAATCTTCATCCTGAACTAAATCTTACGCCTCCTCCACCACGGCCACCAGCGCACTCTGGCTTTCCGGGGCATGCGCCAAATAGCGTGTTGGCAGGGTGCTCTTTCAGCGGAAGGCAGGTCGCCAGTCCTCCAAAGCGCTAGAAGGTGGGAACGATCAACCGGACAGTTGTGCCGGCGCCAGGGGCGGATTCGATTTCAAGTTCAGCGTCGATGGAATCAGCTCGCTCCTGCATCCCCATGAGCCCGAAGTGGCCGGCCGTTGTGAGCGCTTCAAATTGGGCGGGAAGCCTGAAGCCCCTGCCATCGTCACGGATGATAAGCTCGAGCGAATCCTGCAGGTACGTCAAATTTACGCTGGCGGCGCTGGCCTCGGCGTGTCGGCTGATGTTGGTCAGTCCCTCTTGAACGAGACGATAGATGGTGAGCTCCACCTGGGTGGGAAGCCGCCGTTGTTTGCCGGTGACGCTGAAGCGTATTGGGATGCCCAGTGCATCCTGGGCATCTCGTGCCAGCATCTCAATGGCTGGGATCAAACCCAAATCCTCCAGAAAGATGGGTCGCAGGCCCCGTGAAAGCCGCCGCAGTTCCTGGATCCCCTCCTGAACCTGGTGATGAAGGTCCACGAGGAGCTCGGCCTCGGCGATATCCTGCTGCCGCAGCCGATCTGCTGCCATCTGCAGGCTGTGATCCAGTGCGATCCAGTGCTGGATGCTCTCGTCGTGCAGTTCTCGGGCTACGCGGCGACGTTCTTCCTCCTGGGCGTTGGTCAGCGCGCCAATGTAGGCGCGGAGGGCCGTCTGGGCTTCCTGAATCCGATCCGACATTTGAACGAGCGTCTCACGCAGCTGTTCTATTTCGTGAATTCCGCCGATGGGCTGGGTAATGGGACCTGTATCTCCCCGAGGCAGCCCGGAAGCGGCTTCATCCAGCCGGCGCAGCGGCTGAACGACCCGGCGGGCGCCGAACCACAATCCGAGCATGGTGAGCAGCAGGATGGGCGCCAGCGAAAAGGGGGCGAGGAGGCTTAGGTCAAGAAGCGAACTGGAGACGGACTCCCAGGGTTCCTCCATGATCAAGCCCCAGCCGGCACTAGGGATAGGGGCGTAAGCGACCACATGCTCGCCATCGTCCATGGCCAGAAAGAAGGAACCGCGTTCACCGCGTAAAGAAGCTCGAACCCCGGGGTGGTCTTGAAGGCTAGAAGGCGGTGGTCCACCCATGCTGATGAGGACTTCCGTGTCCTGGTTGATCAGGAATATCCGAATATCACTGTGGGAGCCGGCAATGTCCAATCCGGCCGCTCGGACTAGATCCCGGAGCGCAACAGCCCCCATAAGCTGCGAAGTCTCGTCTTCTCCGGTGAAGATTACTGCCTTGGTGTCTTCGATTTGGGCGGCGAAAATACGGGTCTCAGCCGTCTCCATTGAAGCGAGTAGTTCCGCTGGAAGCACTTGGCCTGCCTGTAGATTGCCCTGTTCGTCAGTGAGGGCATAGACCAGCGGGAAGAACTCCTGGAGGGATCCAGCTGATGTGTGTTCGAGTGAAACCTCCGGCTGCTCCGGCATAAGCGCCAGCGCCACATCAATAGCCTCGAGTTTGGAGTGAAGAGCTTGATCCAAACCTGCAGCCGCGGAGGCGACCGCCCGTTCATCCCTCTCGGCCACCAGGCTTCGCATGGCCTGGCGGTGAAGGCCGGTGGCGCCGATGGCCACGGCGAGCACGATTAGTGTGACGGGGAGTATGAAGAGCCCCAGCAATTGGAGGCGGAGGCCGTCCAACCGCAGCTTCATTCGCGGTCGCTGAGCTGACCCAGATCCGCCGGCAGCCATCCGTAAGAGACGGCTCGCATGACGGCTTCGGTGCGGCTCGCCGCCTGGAGCTTGTTAAAAATCTTTGCCAGGTGACCCTGCACGGTCCGGTCGCTAATCCCTAGATGGACGCCGATCGCTTTGTTGGTATAGCCCTGGCCCACCAGGGTCAGCACCTCATGCTCCCTGCTGGTGAGCTCTTCGATAATCGGCTCTGACGATCCGGTCGAGATATGGCTCATCACCTTGCGGGCGATTACCGGGTCCAGCGCGGATTTTCCTTCGTGGACATCATGAACGGATTGCACGATCTCGCTGCCGTCGGCGGTTTTCAGGACGTACCCGTTGGCGCCGGCTTTAAGGACGGCCATGATATACGGGTCGTCGTCGTAGGCGGTCAGGATCAGGATGCCGGTTGTCGGATGATTGGCTCGGGCCCACTGGGTTACCTCGATGCCGGTCTTGTTCGGCATTTGAATATCGAGAACAGCTACGTCGGGATCGAGCTGCTCGATCATATTGATGGCCTGATCGCCATCGTCGGCTTCCCCAACGACCTTGATCCCCTCCGCCGCCTCCAAAAACTGGCGGATGCCAGCCCGGACGACCTGGTGGTCGTCCGCCAGGATCACTCGAATTGGCTCGTCAGTCATTTCAGCGACACTCCAGCCTCTTCAAATTTTGTTTCAATTTGGCGGCCCTGGCCCCGGAAGCTGGCTTCGATATAAGGAAACGCGAACCAAACGATGCCAATCCCGAATAATGTACCTGTGATCAAGCGCAACCAGGAATTAAGGGAACCCAGTGCATTCCCAGCGTAGAAGTTGGCCGGCAGTGCGTGGTTTGTCAGCTCTGCGAGCCAGGCGTTTGTGTAGCGGAAGCCCTGTCCAAGGCCGGCCAGGTCGCTGATCATGTGGGTGACTCCGTCTATAGCCATCGGTAGCATTAAAAGGAAGAAACCGATGAGGGGGAGCGGCTTCAGCCGCCGTCGCAGCGGCCACCACAGCAGGGCGGCCAGCGGGATGCTGCTGTAGGCGGAGACCATGCGATCCGACCAGGCCACCTTATAGCCCACTTCTGGGGTTCCGATGAATTGGCGTAGTCCCATCGGATCTGTGCCTTGCGGCCAAACAGCCTGAATTTCGGAAATGGAGTACATACTTTTTTGCCCGAACAGAAAGAAGGATCGCTGTGGAAGCTGATGGCACTGGAAAGAATAGATGAAGTAGATCGCTTTCGCCGGAGCTTCCCAGCCCAACTGCATGAGAACGGGCGCCAGCCAGGGAAGCCCGACCCACAACAACAGCAGGCCAACTCCCCAGAAGAACCAACTCTGCCTGATGGAGTAGACGGCGCGGTTCAGCGCAATCCCAAGGCTATTCCGATCTTCCTTCTTTTGGACTGGTGAGGTTGTCATTGCTGATACTTCCATTACTCATCCGTCTTGCCGTGGCCCCCTCCAATTCTTAATGAGACGCCGGTACCTCCGAAGACTTTCTTTCCAGTGAAGGGAAGCTTAAGTGAAGGCGCCTTAATATTTGAAAACAGCCGCTGAACGGAGGATCGGTGACTTGAGCTGGTGGATTGAGGTTGCCTTGGCTGTGATTGCGTACCCATTATAAGTTGGCTGATTCATGTCGGCATACAAACTACATTCTTAGGATATGGTTCCGTTTGGGCGCGTCAACGGGCTATTTGGCGCGGTCGTGAATCTCCCGACTCACGAATTGGCAGACGCGAATTCAACACAAGCCGGCTCGGGTTGGCGAATCCGGGGCACAGAAAGCTATCGATTCGAGCCGAGGAAATTGCCTATCCATCCGCGAGCCAACCTGCGCTGTCGCAAACTCCAGGGGGTGATTAGTATGGTGTTGCACAACCAACACTGTCTATGCGCTCGCATAAGCGGCAGTACGGAGGCCGTGATGGTCGAACCGGATAAACAGCGGACAGAATGGCGACTTCAATGCCTGGAGGGCCATCTGGCAGCGCTCGTCCGGATGGTGGAAGCCGACGAGCCAACGCCAGCGCTGCTGCAGCAGATTAGCGCACTCCAAGGGGGGCTGGAAAAGGTGGTTCAACTGCTCATTCAACATCACCTGGAGGATTGTCTGAGCATGGCCATGGCGACGAAGACACGGCGCGAATACGAGCGAGCATTGCAGGAGCTAGTGGGTGTTTATCAGCGGGAGACTCTGGTGCGTGAGACCCAAGCTGATCCAATCATGGAGAACCTTGGATAAGTACAAAGGGAGGTATTGATGAGTTCGAGGCAGCTTGCATTACCCATCCGCGGGATGACCTGCGCCTCGTGCGCGTCTGTTGTGGAGGAAGCGCTGATGAAGGCCCAAGGGGTCGAAAACGCCGCCGTGAACCTGGCGACGGAAACGGCGACCGTACTGTATCGGGCGGGTGAAACGGACCTATTCGAACTTGCAGCAGCGATCCGCAAGACAGGCTATGAGGTGGCCACTGAAAGAGTCACGCTGTCTATCGGCGGCATGACCTGCGCTTCGTGTGCGGCGCATGTGCAGGGCGCGCTGGAGGATGTGCCCGGGGTTGTTGAGGCCAGCGTCAATCTGGACACGGAGAAAGCGACCGTCAGCTATATCCCCGGACTTGTCAGCATGGATGAATTGCGCCTGGCGGTGGACAAAACGGGTTATCAAGTTCTGATGGATGAGGAACGGGGTCAGGAGGAATCGGAGGTTGACGAGGCGGTTCAGAAGATGAGCAAGGCTCGCTTTCAGATGATCGTCGCCTGGTCCTTCACCGTCCCCATCATCCTGTGGATGTTCGCCGAGATGTTCTTTGGAATTCTTTGGCCCAACGAGTTTGTTTTCAACCTGGGGATGATCGTGCTGGCCCTGCCGGTGCTGTTCTGGGTTGGACGAAAGACCTCTCGGAGCGCCCTAACAGCGTTGCGGCATGGCCATGCGAACATGGACAGCCTGATTGCGCTGGGGACAGGCGTTTCGCTGCTGACCGGCCCCGCCTCCTTCTTTTATCCCATCGCCAACTATGCTGGGGTGGCTGCCATGATCATGGCGTTTCACCTGACCGGTCGCTATGTCG
>JBKHKF010000216.1:0-5160 GCA_046537745.1 Anaerolineales bacterium
GGATCCTGGCCAGATTTATGAGGATGAATCCCAGTACAACTATATCCAGGTGATTGAAGTTGATGGGAGCCGGTATCTGCTCTTGAATGAAGGTCAGGCAGTCCATTCCGTTTACGATCCGGACCAGCTTTCAACCTTTGGCACGTGGGATTACTTTCTGGCTGCACCTTTCTTTTATCCGCCAACCTCCGATCCGGCCGATGTCGCGCGACTGGGAGTAGTCGGACTTGCGGCAGGGACGATTTCGAAGCAGTACACGGAGGTCTTTGGGCCGATTCCCATCGATGGTTGGGAAATTGATCCAGCCATCATCGAAGTGGGCCGAGAGTACTTCGCGATGACCGAGCCCAACCTCAACGCCATCGCAGCCGATGGTCGCCTCGGCCTTATGCGAAGTGAACATCGGTACAGTGTGATTGCGGTGGATGCCTATCGGCCACCATATATCCCATGGCATCTGACAACCCATGAGTTCTTCGAATTGGTCCGTGATCGTCTTGACGAGCAGGGAACGCTGGTGATCAATGTTGGCCGGACACCGGAGGACCGACGGTTGATTGAGGCGATGGTTGGAACGCTGCAGACCGTCTTTCCAAGCGTGCATGTGGTGGATGTGCCGGCCACATTCAATACCATCGTTTATGCTACGGTTCAGCCAACGGATTCTGAGAATCTTGAAGCGAATGTGCGCGAGCTGGCGGCGGGGGAGGCGAACCCGGTGCTGCTGGATGTGCTGCTGCGGGCTTCTGCGAACCTTCAACCTACACCGGAATCGGATATTGTTTTTACCGATGATCGTGCGCCCATCGAGCAGTTGGTGAACTCAATTGTGCTGGGCTACGTGGTTGGCGATGCGAGCCAGTATTTGCCGGAGGTCCTGCAATGAGCGGCGAGAGTAAAGGCTCTGTCCTGCTGCGATTCCTGCGATTAATCCTTATCGTCACCATCCCTATTCTGCTTTTGCTGACGGGAGTCCGGTTGACTCTGACGCCGATCTACGTCCAAACCGCTTATGCTGTGCCGGGATTCCCGGAAGACACTTATGGGTTTACCGCCGAGCAGCGTTTGAGTCACGCCCAAGTCGCCCGCCAGTATCTTCTAAACGATGCAGGTATTGAATACTTAGCGGAACGAACTTTCGATGACGGCGAGCCCCTTTACAACGACCGGGAACTGAGGCACATGCATGACGTGAAGGAGCTGACACAGGCCGTGCTCAATTTTTGGCTCGCGTTGCTCTTCTTAGGGACGGCGACTGCTCTTTCAATTCATCGGGTCGGAGGAACAAGGGACTTGGGACGGACGCTCGCGCAATCCGGCAAGGTGACTCTCATTTCGATGGCCGTGTTGGGGGTAGCTCTCCTGGTAAGCTTTCCATTCGTGTTTGTGGGCTTCCACAGAATCTTCTTCGAAGGAAACTCCTGGCTGTTCCGCTACAGCGACACGCTGATCCGTCTTTTCCCAGAGCGATTTTGGCAGCAAGTCTTCGTATTCCTCACGCTTGTCACAGCCGGCCTGGCAGTAATTCTTCGCTGGCTTGGATCACGGCTCGTGAAGAGACAGGGGGACCTACCCGAGTGAGGAGGGGATGTAGCTGGAAGAAAAGGGTGCCGGCGAAATGCAGGCACCCTTTTTATACGCTGGAATTGTCGGCCTCAAGCGCCGAATTTCTTGATCCTGCGTGCATGGGCCATAAGGATCGGCATCAGTTCGGAGGAGGGGAAGGTGCCCAAGCCTCCATGGGTGCAATTAGTCTCCCCGAAGGTTGATTGGTCGTCCTCGCGCGCAGTGGCCGGTGCCCATACGAGCAGCGGCACTGGATGCCACGAGTGATACCGGATTCGGCTCGGAGTGGAGTGGTCGCCGGTGATGGCGAGAACATCCGGTTCCAATTCCAGAATCTGGTCAAGCGCTTTATCCACCTTACCGATATAGTCGGCTTTCTTATGGAAGGCTCCGTCCTCACCCAGGCTATCGGGCTTCTTTATATGAACAAAGAAGTAGTTGTGGTTATCCCATTCCCTGGCCAGCGCCGAAAATTCATCGGTGGGATCTTCACCCTCAAATTGGATAACCTTCATGCCGACCAAGGCTGAAACCCCTCGATACATGGGGTAAACCGCGATGCAGGCAGGATCTAAGCCGTAGATGTCCTGGATCTGCGGAAGCCGGGGATTGGTGGAAAACCCCCGCAGCGTCAGCGCATTAGCTTTTGGCTGATCTGAAAGGATGCGCCGGGCCTCCTCGACCCATTGATTTACATACTTGGCCGCACGTTCCGATTTCTCGTCCAATGGCTCGGCCGTTAGCGGCTTTTCACCCACTTCAAGTGGATCGGTATCCGCGATATTCGGGTGGAGATCCTCCCCCCGCAGCACAAGGCCGACGCGATATTCTCGAAGCACTCGAACCTCGGCGCTGACCCCCTCCAATTCGATGCTTTGGAGTTTTTCCACCAGCGGCCTGGCTTCTTCGGTGGAGAGGCGGCCAGCTCGTCTATCTGTGATTTTGCCGTTTTCATCGACCGTACAGAAATTGCCGCGCGCGGCCACATCGCCCGACTCCACCTGCATCCCGATGCCTGTGACTTCGAGGACACCGCGGCCGACTTCGTGCTCGACCGGGTCGTAGCCGAACAACGCCAGATGAGCAGGCCCAGAACCGGGGGTGATGCCCCGGCGAACCGGGATAATTTGCCCCAACGTACCTTCCTTTGCCAGTCGATCCATATTCGGTTTTGTGGCGGCTTCGAGCTCCGTCGGCCCGCCGGATTCTTCGCTAAGGCCTCCTAACCCGTCCAAGATCAATAGAACGATTTTGGTCTCGTTCGGGTCTTGCAGGCGCCGCATCAATTCGAGGTTTGCCATGGGTGCTCCTTATGCTCGGTGCTAAAAGAAAGCCCCCTGGTGAGTTTCGCAGGGGGCTCATCCATTTCTATTGTAGCGCGCTAGCGGATGGCGGTCTGGTCACCCTCCGCTTCGAAGATATGCATGTTGTCCATATTGAGGACGACCTGTTTCTCTGTCTGGACCTGCGCATCTGTGCGTGGGTCTACCCGGCCGACGAAGGAGTGCTCGCCGGATTCCAGATACAGGATCAGCTCATTGCCCATCGGCTCGACGACCGAGATCTTCGTCTCAACCTCGGCTGGTTTGATCCCCGGTGGTGAAAATTCAGGATCGTGGATGTCCTCAGGACGGATGCCGAAGATCACATCCTTGCCGACGTGGTCTTGATAAACGTCCTCCCGGCCTTTCGGAACCTCGATCTGGAAAGCTTTTGTGTCCACGTACAGGCGGCCGTTATCCCGCATCAACCGCGCGTTGAAGAAGTTCATTGCGGGTGAGCCGATAAAGCCGCCGACGAAGACGTTGTTGGGGTAGTCGTACAGGTTCTGTGGCGAGTCCACCTGCTGCAATAGTCCATCTCTCATGACGGCGATCCGGGTGGCCATGGTCATAGCCTCCGTTTGATCGTGAGTCACGTAAATAAAAGTGGTATCCAGTTGATGATGGAGCTGTTGAATTTCTGCCCGTGTTTGCACCCTGAGCTTGGCGTCAAGATTGGAGAGCGGCTCGTCAAACAAGAAGACTTTCGGCTTGCGCACAATGGCACGCCCTACCGCCACCCGCTGTCGTTGGCCGCCTGAGAGCTGGCGGGGTCGGCGGTCGAGCAAATTGGGAATGCCCAGAATCTCCGCCGCGTTCTCAACTCGCTTCTTTATCTCTTCCTTCGGTGTCTTTCGGAGCTTGAGTCCGAAGGCCATGTTGTCGAACACGCTCATGTGCGGGTAGAGTGCATAGGATTGGAACACCATCGCGATGTCCCGGTCCTTTGGGGCGACTTCGTTTACGACGCGATCGCCAATTTTGATCTCCCCCTCGGAAACATCGTCGAGGCCAGCCAACAGCCGCAGCGAAGTGGATTTGCCGCATCCCGATGGCCCAACCAGAACAAGGAATTCCTTGTCCTCAATCTCTAAACTCATATCCTGAACTGCAACGACATCTCCGAACCGTTTGTACACGTGGTCGTACGTCACGCTGGCCATTGGCCGGTCCTCCTTTCGTGTGGTCTGATGCCAAGATTATACAACTTAGTCCGTCGGATACAAAGCATCAGGAAAGCGTTGATTGACGCCTTTTCCGACGCTCTGGTATATTCAAAAACATGGAAACTGAAGGCCGCTCGCGTTGGACGTCACGCTTGCGCCAATTATGGCTCTGGATACAGCCGGGCCTGGGCGTCAAGCGCTGGCTGCTGCTCATGATCGCGGGCACGGCCCTGATCGGGCTTGGCTTGGCTATTGTGCTGTTGGACTACTATCGGGGCCATCCTGACTCCACACTGCTCTTCTATCTAAGCCTCCAGGTGTTGCCACGCTGGCTACGAGCGTTGGTGTTGGGTGGTTCCGGTGTGGCTCTTTTGCTGTTGGCGGTCGTTGAGATTAACCGTTCCCTGCTGGCGCCTTATATGTCTCCAGGCCGCTCTTTGGTCGAAGTGGTGACAGAGCATCGGAGGCTTGGACGCGGCCCCAATATTGTGGCCATCGGCGGGGGGCACGGTTTGGCCACGCTGCTGCGGGGGTTGAAGAAACATTCGACCAACCTGACCGCTATCGTCACCATGGCTGATGACGGCGGCTCCTCCGGCCGCCTGCGCCGATCTCTTGGGCTGCCGCCTCCGGGCGACGTGCGCAACTGCATTGCCGCCCTCTCCGACGATGAGAAACTGCTGACCCAGCTTTTTCAATATCGCTTTCATGAGGGGGAGGAGCTCGAAGGACACGCCTTTGGAAATTTGTTCATCGCCGCGCTGGCCGGGGTGACGGGCAGCTTCGATCGCGGTCTGCTGGAGGCGGGTCGGATCTTGTCCATTCGAGGGACTGTATTGCCGAGCACGCTGGCGGATATCGCGCTGCTGGCAGATAAGACACCGCTGCGGGATGTGCAGGCGGTTCGCATCGAGGGTGAAAGCCGGATCACTGGTGCCCCAGGGAAGATCCGTCGCGTGTACCTTGAGCCGAATGACCCTTCAGCTTACCCGCTTTCCATCCAGGCGATACTAAATGCCGATATGATCATCGTTGGCCCAGGAAGTCTTTACACGAGCATATTGCCCAACCTTCTGGTCCCTGACATCACCCGCGCGATCCTGGCT
>JBKHKF010000217.1:0-5143 GCA_046537745.1 Anaerolineales bacterium
ACCCTCTGTTTATTGCCTGCTCCTCAAGCTGTTTCTTGGCCGACCCCGCTCCCACCAGCAAAAACAAAATCTCTTCATGCTGCTGACAATAATTCGCGGCATTGAGGAGTACCTCCAGACCTGCCGCGTAGCCGAGGTTTCCAGCGAACAAAACTACGAAGCGATCTTCAAGATCGTGTTCGCGGCAGAACGAATTATCTTTGGGGATAGGCTTAATCGCATCCAGGTCAACCCAATTGGGAATGACCTTTATCTTGCCTTTGGAAACTCCCTTTTCCTCCAGGTTCTGCTTCATCCCTTCGGAAACAACCAGGATCTGATCCACCATCCGGTAAATCCAGGCTTCGAGCCAATGGAACATTCTGATGGCCGCCAGATTGCGCAGGCGCCCCATACGAACCAAACCGTCAGGCCAGATATCCTGGGCATTGTACGCGATCGGGGCGCCCCGAAGCTTTGAAATGATCCAAGCCAGAGGTCCGACTGTAATCGGAGGCGCTACCGCCAGAATCACATCTGGCTTAAGGACCCGAAGCCCAGCTAAAAACGCCAGCATCGTATATAGGCCATAGTCGATCGCCCGGCCCAATATGCTACCTCCCCACCAAGGAAAAGCAGCCGTCCGCCAGACGCTGACGCCGCTTTCCAACTTGGATGAAAGAAGCCCCTGCCGATACTCCTTTGATACCTGTGATCGGCCATAGTGCGGGACGCTAGTGATCACGCTGACTTGTTCACCGGCAGCGACCAGATCCTCGGCAAGTTGGGTCACCAAGGGCCCGGTTCCTGTTGCATCGGGTGCGTACCGCATGTGCAGGATCAGGATATTCATGGCGAGTCAGCCAATGTTACATGATTCCGGAGGGAGGCCAAAGCGCTAAGAAGGATCTACAGCTATTGGGATTGTTCGCGCTGGTAGCGCCAGGCCCGCGCTTTGATACGCAGCGGCATGATCGGTTCAACCACTCGCCTGATCAGATACTTCGCGTACAGGATGGAGAAGCAGCTGCCGCCTTCGCGGAAATGAACCCGCATCATTTCCGGCCAGCAACGGCGGGCCGCAGTTCTTGACTTCGACTCCGAATGCAGCCGGAAGTGTGCCCAGTACTCAGGATGGAAAGCGATCGGAGTAACGGCAGCAATACGGACCCAGAGATCGTAATCCATGGCGTAATAGAAAGTCGGGTCCAGCGGACCCACCATATCCCACAGGATCGAGCGGAAGAACATGGTCTGCTGCGGGATGGTGTTCACACCGCGGCGTAACCCTTTGTAGTCGGTGGGTCCGGCAGGATAGCGTGCGATCCGCTCCCCCTCCCCATCGATGTAGTAGGCATTGGCGTACACCATGCCCACCCAGGGATTACGATCAAAAAAATCAACGGCAGAGCTGACTGCCCCCGGGAGAAAGGTGTCATCAGAGTTGAGCCAGGCAAGGATATCGCCAGTCGCCATATCGAAACCTTTGTTGATGGCGTCGGTTTGGCCCATATCCTCTTCGGAGACCCATGAAGAGAGTTGAGATTCATAGGATCGTATGATATCCAGACTTCCGTCCGTCGAGCCTCCGTCAACAATGATGAATTCGATGAAGGGGTAATCCTGCTGTAGGACCGATTGGATGGTCTCTTCCAGGAATTCGGCCTGATTGTAAGAAGGGGTAATGATCGAAACAGTCGGTTGATCTCGGCTCACGCTTACCTCATTGTTTTGCTGCTTTGCCAATTTTTCTCGTGAGATCCGGTTGCTCACCTAAAGGCGAAAACGGGTCCACGGACACATCTCCAAATTGTAAACGACGGCGCAGCCGGCGGTAGGTCATGAAGGCCTCGGATAAGCCAAGTGCGCTGAAGCCCGCCTGGACCGCCTTGTACCAGTAGCGCAGGAGCGTTGGAGGATGATACTGCATCGCCTTTCCCAGGTGGCGGACCGCTACCGAGAAAGCTTCGGCATCGATCAGCCGACGGGCGGCAAAAACATGATAACCCGCCAGGATCCGATTTTGATGCTCCTGGACAGTTTCCCCTAGATCATCGCTCTCCTGCGCCCAGGCCAGCAGCTGCTTCGCCTCCGTTACGAACTCGCCGGCCAGCGCGATGGTCTTGGCCTCGCCGTGGGTCCGCTCCAGGGCCCAAAAGCTCGGCACATGCACGATGGGAAACTGTGACGCCATCCGAACCCAGAGCTCATGATCAAGAATGAGATTGAAATCGTCGTTGAGATAGCCCACTTGCTCCAGGGCATGACGCCGCATGAAGACGGCCGGCTGCAGCAGCACCTCGAAGGACAACAGATCGACGACGGACAGCGGAGGATACGTGTGCGGGTCCAGCAGCCGCAGGTCCTCATCCACCATCAACCCGTCGCCATAAACCATGCCGGCCTCTGGGTTCGACTCCAGCGCCTCGACTGCTTGCTGGATCGCCCCCATTGTGTACACATCATCCGAGTTGAGCCAGGCCACGATCTCACCCGTGGCTCGCTTGAAACCCTTGTTGATGGCGTCGGCCTGGCCTCGATCGGATTCTGATTCCCAGTATGCGAGTTGATCCGAATAGCGCTCGAGAATTTCAACGCTGCCATCGGTCGAGCCGCCGTCGATGACGATGTACTCAATATGCGGATAATCCTGCTCCAGCACCGATCGAAGTGTCGTCTCCAGGAACTGCGCCTGATTGTAGGAAGGCGTGATAATGGACACCAGAGGTTCAGGATCAGGCATCAAAGCGCTCCAAAAAGGGTCGAGTAGCGACCATCAAGCCGGGCAGGTGGAAAACGAAGATGATCATTTTGCAACCACCTGATTGAGGCCATAGGTCATCGCCACGCACCGGTTAACCCAATGATCCGGATCCCGCTCCAGTTCAGCCGCGCCGCCCATATGGCTTAAGGAGGCAGCCTGGATGGGCTCCTGGCCCGGCTCCGCCGCTTGCAGTTGCTGGTGCCGCTGATCCCAGGAGCGGGCGAACTGCCTGGCGTCCGCCAACAAGCCCATATGGGAGCCTATAAAGCCTGACGCGAGAAAGATGCCAAGGCCGAACACAATCAGCCACGGTACAGCTCGCAGACGCACCGCGCTCTCAATAGGCGACCTGAATGGGATGAGCCAACCCAGCAGCCCTCCCCACAAAGCCGCGCCCGCCATCACCCAAAAATGAGCCATCACCAGCACACGCCCATCGGGATACGAACCCAGTGCGTACTCAGAAGGAGCCATCGTAGCGACGACCAACAGGATCGCGAACACAGGGATGGCGAGCAGTGCCAACCAGATGCGTGAAAGCCGATCCAGCCATGAGGAGGAATTATTCTGTCTTGCGCCGCGGGTTCCGAAGGCGACGGTGATAAAGGGGATGGAGAAGCTGAGGATCGCCCAGCCCAATTCGTAATTGAAAATCCGGGCCGAGAACAGGTATGTATTCCGGAAACTGGCAGTGAGCACCTGGAGAATGGGCGCTGGCGTTTCCATCAGTCCCTGCCGGACGCTGTTGCCCGGCACGGTCACGACCAGGATCAGGGCGGCGACTGCACCGGCCAAAGCGGCCAGTAGATACCCAAGCAAACTTTGCCTTTTGACGATCCCACGACCCAACAACCCAGTGAGGACAATGCAGCCCAACAGCAACGCGATCTGGACCGCGGCCATGGTTTCCGAAAAGCCGCCGATGGCAAAGGCAGCAATTGTCGGCAGCGACCATTGCCACCATCGGACACCTTCCGCGGCACCCTGCCTCCATTGGCTGAGAGCCCACGCCGCCAGCGCGGTGATCAGGACCAACGGCAGCACATACGTTAACGCACCTGTCTGCCACAGGATTGATTGATACAGGCTCGGCGCCGATCCAAGCGTTGCTGCTGGTATAGCGATCCCGAGAATGATAGGCGCAATTCCGCCCCGGCCAAGTCCACTTATCAACTGGATTCTCCTGGTGAGCAAAAAGGTCGACAGCGTCCATCCCACAAGAAGGATCGAGGGGACGACCTTTGTCGTCCAAGGACCCAGCAAGTGAAGTGAATTGGCGAGAAAGAAATAGGAAAAGCGGCCGGACCAATGCTCCCGCCAATAGGCCTGGCTCTCGAAAAATCCGAGCCGCTGCATCCAGCCGGCCGTGCAAAAGTCATCGGCGAGATAGCGGGAATGCCAGCCGAGGTAGGCGATGAAGCCAAGCACAACCAGAAAGGGCAAAACTGCTGCCAGCTGGAGCCAGGCACTTTGCTGGCTTTCGTTCGATCTTCCCAGACGCCAGTCCATTACCGCTTCTCGTTGGCTCTCACTCGCCCAACTTCAGCCCAAATCCAAGGTCAGGTGACATCGACACGGCTTCCTTCAAACAAGCTGTCGTATTCCACCTTGGGGAAGACTTCCAGCGCACCCTCCACCGTCGCATCAAGAACCCGTCGTCCGGCCGCCTGGTAAGCCTGCCTGGCCAGCTCGTAGGCTCGCTCGGATGCCTCCAGATCGGGCAGCTGCCAGCGGAAGCCTTTGCCGAAGTACTCTGAGGAGAAGTGGTCCTGGTCCTCACCCGTGGAAGTGACCGTCACATTCGGCGGTCCTTCGGTCTTGAAGCTGTGGTCCACGCCGATCAAAATGACCTCTTCGAATCCCATGTGGAAGGCGAGCTGCAGCGCCACGTAGGTGACGGTCGAGCCCTCGAATACCCGACCCGTGACATCCTGCGAGAAGGTCGCTGGATCCGTGTAATCGGTGTCGAGATAAATGACCTCTGGGTCATCAAGCCAACGGCGGCCCCGCCAGGTTATGAACCTCGGTATGTTTAAATTTTCGATATCCTCCGCACACTGCTCAATCACCAGGGTGTTGACGGAAACGAAATAGCTGGTTTCGAAACCCATTTCTTCAAAGTGCAAATAGATTCGGTTCATGCCGAAGGTGAACTCATCGCGCAGCGGAGAAAGATCCATCCGCTTCAGGCTCGGGCCATTGCCGATGATGAAGCAGCGCTCGCCCTGGTGGATATCCTTCATCGATTTCAAAACCTGCACGCTCCGGCGCCGACGGCCATCAAACAGTGCAGCAAGCTGATGGCGGGCCCGGTTGTACCACCACCAATAAGGTGCGGTCGCCGCCCGCCATAAGGGCTTCGGGGTGATATTTTTTATCCAATAAACCACCCGCCCGAGG
>JBKHKF010000218.1:0-5132 GCA_046537745.1 Anaerolineales bacterium
CGATCATCGATTCACGCATCACCGCGCCGGGCGAGCGGCCGACGCTTTCCACCGGCCTTGGCGATTCTGGGAATGTTGATTGTTGGTATGTTTGGAATGGTAATATCGGTGCTTCGAGGGGGAAGCTAAAACCTAAAGCGGGTGGCGACCGGCAAATCCTTCGTCGAGCTCGTGCCAGTGATCCACGCTTGATTCGCCGACACGCCAGCACAGGAATACCACTCGTCCCTCCCGCTCGGCCGGGAAATCCAGCAGACCACTATTTACATCTTTTACCAGGACGCCATGGCCTTGAATGGATTCAATAGCAGCCTTCACCCGGGTGAAAGCCTCTAAAGCCTCCGGTGTTTCCTGGCTGGCACCGTTGCCAATTGCTTTATCCAGCACAGGTTCGAGGTCGGGCCGCAGCTCCAGGATTTTCTCCCGACCATTCATCATTTGATTGATCAACGGTTGCAGATCCTCGAGCAATCTGTTGGCCTCGGCTCGGTTGAAGAGTCTGGGAAATTGATCCATCAGTGAACTTTCTCGAAGCGAAAGGCCGCTAGCTGCGCGGCCTTTTCGGTGTGTTCAAGGTCGTGTTGTCGAAGCTATCGGGCTAGTGACAACCACAGCCACCGTTCGCGTGTTTGTGGCCTTTATCCGCTTCGGTGCGGAAGGAGTTGCCACAACCGCAGGTGGAGGACGCGTTGGGATTATCAATCTTGAAGCCTCCGCCCATCATCTCATCCACATAGTCGATGGTAGCGCCAGATAGAAACTGGTAGGATTCCGGGTCGATCACGACCGGGATGCCTCCAAAGTCATAGCGATGGTCCGTTTCGCGGGGTGTATTATCCAAGGCCATCCCATACTGATAGCCTGAACAGCCACCCCCTGAGACGAACAATCGGAGTGCATGATCTTCCGCTTCCCGCTCCTGCATCAGAGATCTGACGCGGTTCCGGGCAGTTTCAGTGATGGTGATAGCGGCTGGTACGGTGGACTTTTCCATATCCTGGTACCTCTCTCGAGTACTTACAAAATGGAACCGGTGGACCTTCGGTACTTCATTCTCTTGACTGGGTTCAGTCTATCAAGCCCGGATCCAGCTGTCAATTGTGGACAGGGTCCGTCTTTATTGCTGGGCAAATCGCTCCCACAAGGGTCACGTCCTTGACAGCCGGCCTCCCGCCGATGGTATAATTCGGCCCGTCTTGGGGCGTCCGCCGCAGGCTGGAGGAGTGGTGACCGGGGACGTCCGGAGATGAACCATAAAAGCATGTTCGCACGCTCTTGGAGAAGGGGATATGCTGGACTTCGGGTCTTGCTGACCCCCACCCTATAGTTCCTAGGATCTATGGGCAAGGTAACTGAGGAGGTCCATTTTTTCCATGACCGATGGTATCCAAAACCCCAATTACAATGTCCCCGATGAGCTTCAGGGGCAGGTGACGATCACCAACCTCGACCGAATTTACAATTGGAGCCGCCGTTCTTCCGTCTGGCCGATGATGTTCGGGCTGGCGTGCTGCGCGATCGAGATGATATGCACAGCCTCAAGTCGATATGATCAGGCTCGCTTTGGAATGGAAGTTGTGCGCCCGAGCCCGCGACAAACGGACTTGATGATCGTGTCGGGTACGGTGACCAAGAAGATGGTCCCGCAAATCGTGCGTCTCTACAATCAGATGCCTGAGCCGAAGTACGTTCTTTCCATGGGCGCCTGCGCCTCCGGCGGTGGACCATTCAAAGAGGGTTACAACGTTGTCTCAGGCATTGATAAGTTTGTTCCGGTGGATGTGTACGTTCCAGGTTGTCCGCCGACCCCGCAAGCGCTGTTGAATGGACTTATGGCGCTTCAGAAGAAGATTGACAATCAATCCATCAATCGGGTGCGTTGGTACCAAGAAGGCGTTTCCGAGGCAATTCCGGTTCCAGTGCTTGGCCCTGATCTGATGGATCCGCGCGATTATCCATTGATCGCGGAGGAAGCTGATCGGGAGCCGGAACCTGAAGAAGAGGCAGAGCCAGAGGCGGAAACGGCCTGAAGTTAGCCACAAGCAAATAAGGGCGAAGGAATTGATGAGCGAACAAGAAGAAGCAGCCACCAAGGAAGAGGAACGGGCTCCGGATCCGTTGGAGCAGGAATTCCCGGACATCGTCGAGCTTGACGAGCGGGAGGGGTTCGAGGGTTATCTGGTGGATCGCGAACACCTGGTGGACTTTGCCAGGCGGATTCGAGATGAACACGGCTACAACTATTTGTCTTCCGTCACAGCCGTCGATTACATCGACGATGACAAGATGGAAGTCGTCTACCACGCGTACAGCCTGACTGGCGGCCCAGCCCTGGTTTTCAAAGCGCAGGCGCCGCGCGAGGAGCCAGTGCTACCCTCGCTGGTCTCCATCTTCCCTGGAGCGGATTTCCAGGAGCGAGAGGCCTGGGATTTGTACGGCATTCGCTTCAGCGGCCATCCAAACCTCCGGCGGATCCTGATGTGGGATGGCTTCCATGGCCATCCCATGCGCAAGGATTACAAGGAGGCTTACTACGAGCAGGATGGTAAGCCCTTCGACAACCGCTGGCCTGAAGGCCAAGTCTACCGGATTGAAGATAAAACCAAATATTTCAAGAACGTTCAGTATCCGGAGGGTTTCAAGCCGGAGGACTGGTCTCCGGAGGCGGATCGGCAGCTGTATGCCGGTCTGGGTAAGGTCATCACCCGGGAACCGATGAATGGCAATGGCAGCGGATTGGACACCGAGCGTATTATCGTCAATTTGGGTCCCCAGCATCCCTCCACCCACGGGGTTTTCCGCATGGTGGCTTCCCTGGAAGGTGAGACCATTGTCGATTTAGAGCCGGTGATGGGATATCTGCACCGGAATCATGAGCAGATCGGCGAGCGCAACACGTACATCATGAACATGCCCTTCACCGACCGCCTGGATTACATCTGCTCCATGGGGAACAACTTCGGCTACGCGTTGGCTGTGGAAAAACTCATGGGAGTTAAACCACCTGAGCGAGCCGAATATATTCGGGTGATGATGGCAGAGATGACCCGTATTGTTAACCATCTGTGGGCCATCGGCTTCCTGCTTAACGATCTGGGTGCCTTCTTCACACCGGCGCTTTACGCGATCAACGAGCGAGAGATTATCCTCGACATATTCGAAGCCACCGCCGGCTCGCGCATGATGTGCAACTACTTCCGCTTCGGTGGACTTGCACGCGATTTGCCGCCGGGGGTGATGGGAACGCTGAATGACCTTGTTTTCGAGCGGCTGCCGCGACGCATTGACGAACTCGACCGCTATCTGACCGAGAACGAAATCATCCGCTCGCGCTGCATTGGCGTTGGAGTGCTGACGCCGGAGAAAGCGGTGGAGCTTTCCGCCAGCGGTCCAGTGCTGAGAGCCTCCGGCATCCCCTATGACGTCCGCCGGGCTGATCCTTACTCGATCTACGATCGCTTCGACTTTGATGTGGCCGTTCGAGAGTCCGGGGATGTGTACGATCGCTATTTGATCCGGATCGATGAAATGCGGCAGAGTCTGCGCATCCTGGAGCAGGTGCTTCAGCAGATGCCGGAGGAGGGGGAGATCTTCAGCGGCAAACCGGTGTATCAAGTCCGGGTTCCGAAGGGGGAATCTTACGGACGTGTGGAGAACCCGAAGGGCGAGTTAGGTTTTTACCTTGTTTCCGACGGCAGCCCCAACCCCTACAGGTATCATGTTCGAGCCCCCTCCTTTATTAACCTGACTTCTTTGGGCGAAATGTGCAAAGGGCAGAAGGTTGCCGATGTCGTGGCGATCCTTGGTTCCATCGACATCGTGCTGGGCGAAGTAGATCGATAGTATCTTTGAGACGAACAATTCCCATGGCCTGGGAGTAGGAGAGGAAGGGCCATAGCATGTACGGTATCGGCATTGTCAAAGGTTTGGGCGTGACGCTCAAGCACTTTGTTGAAACTTATATCGAAGATATCCGCTGGTTGGGCCGGCGTTATTACAACCCTGAGGCGATGGCAGTGCGTCAGGGGGCAAAGGCGCGCGGCATATTCACGGTCCAGTATCCGGAAGAAAAGCTTCCGATTCCGGAGGAGTTTCGTTTCATCCCCTTCTTGTTGTATGAAGAGGAGGAGGATGGCTCGAAGCAGGACCGCTGCACATCTTGCGGCATTTGTGCCAAGGTTTGCCCGCCGCAATGTATCTGGATTGTGCGTTCCGATGATCCGGAGACGGGCCGACCTATTCCAGAACCGGCTGAGTTCTATATTGATATCGACATCTGCATGAATTGCGGCTTCTGCGCCGAATACTGTCCTTTTGATGCAATCAAAATGGATCACAACTTCGAACTTGCGAGCTATGACCGCTTCGAAAAGCACATTTTTAACAAGGAGCGCCTTTCGAAGCCTGTCGATTACTACGCTTCTATCCGCCCGAGCAATTACGCTCGCGAAGAGATCGAGCGGGCGAAGAAGGAAGCGAAGAAGTCCCGGCGTGGTCGCGGTCGCTAGAGAGGTGCAGTTAGTAATCACGTGCTGAGACCAACCGGCGGCTGGGGCTACCACAGCGATACAGAAATCCTCTTTCCTATGCGGGTCGCCCCAGACCTGCGTAATCTGAGGGGCGAGGCCTGGCAGCAGTTGGTGGATAAGGCCATTGAAGCTCCCGAGGGATCCCTGGAGCAGCTGGCTTTTAGCCTGCTGCTTATTCGTCTAAATGGTTGTTTGACCTGTTATGCTGATTGCTACCGGGCTATGCGCGGGTGCACCGAGTGCGCCGCCACCACGGTCCGCCGCTACCGCGGCGAGGACAAAGAACTGCTTGCTATGTATGACGAGGCGGTGGTTGAGGTTGAGAGCTATCTGAAGGATCAGCGACCGCTTGTAATGGAGGACACATGAGCAATGATCAGGCCGTCACCGAGGCGGATGTGTTGAAGGCACTAAGCCAGGTCCAGGATCCAGTGTTCGAGCAGGACCTCGTGGAACTGGATCTGGTGCGTGATGTTAAAGTCGAAGGGGATAAGGTCTCGCTGAAGGTTGTTTTGACGACGCCGGCCCATCCTTACTGGGATGACATTGAAACCGAGGTCCGTCAGGTGCTTGAGGCTTTGGATGGCGTTGAGAGCGTTGACC
>JBKHKF010000219.1:0-5122 GCA_046537745.1 Anaerolineales bacterium
ATATTGGTTACTTCACCGTGGACGCACTGGCCGCACTCGAGCTGCTCCAAAAGTTCCAGTCGCTTCCCCGGGCCAGCTTGGGCGGCTCGCTGCGACAATACAAGCCGGCCCCGCTCTGGGTCGTATTCAATAACCTTCAGGCAGAGTTTGCTGCCGACCATCTCCTCCATGATCTCGCAGCGCTCTTCCTCATCCTCGACATCATCGAGCGCCACCAAGTGTGAAACCGGGATGAAACCGCGGAGATCTTTGGCTTCCACCAGAAGGCCACCACGATTGAAACCGATGACCGGCAGATTAATTGTGTCATCGGATTCGTACAATTCCCGCGCCCACATCCAATCCTCAGCGGAACCCCAATTTGAATTTCCTCTTTGGGTGGATTTTGGCTCGCTGGTTGCTGGTCTGGAGCCGGTCGGGGTTACATCATCCTCAAGGACCGACTGCCACCATCCTTCGTCTACCTGCGGGGAACCTTCACCATCCGGGTGATCACTCACGGGCGAATCCATTCAAACCACCTCATTTAGTGCATGCATACCGTATGAATCCTACGCTTAGCATACTAAAAACCCTTAAAATCGCAAGCGTCAATGCGACTCCAACTGTGTTTCATTGGCTCTGGCAGCGGCCTCGTGCTCCATCCCGGCGATCGCCCGGGCCACTTCTTCGATGGCTATACGCTGTTTTCGATATAAATCAGCCTCAGACATGGCCAGACGCATAGCGATATCCCGAACTTTTCGGCCTTCCAGAAATTTCATTTCCAGGATGTTGTACAGCATCCACTCCGCTGTCAGGCGTCGGTCTCCCTCTGGCTTTGTTCGCTCAATGCCGCTGCGCAACACTGCCCTCAACGCATTGACGGGGTTGCCCTCATGCTCATCAATCGCATCACTTACCACCCGCAGCCCCATAAGAGGGCTCCTGGTCAAGCGCGGCCCGCCCCAATAATGGCCCAGCGCGTCCTTCACCAGGTTCGCCAGATCCTCCTCGCTGTGAACTCCCTCGAGCGACTCAGTCAACACGTCGGTGCCGCCAAAGCGCGCTGCTGCACGGATGCGCTGGACCTCTTGGACGTGCGGGACGAGACGATCCACCGTCTCGAACACCTCGCGTTGAAGCAGCCGATCATTCAAAGCAAGAGTTGCTCGATCCGCCAGGAAGCCAAGAGCCTCGGCCTCCTCTGAGCTGAGATCCAACTCCCCTTCGATGTGCAGTCCAACCAGCCCTATGAAATCGGCGTCTTCTGCCGGACGCAGCGGCACCAGCCAGTAAGGGTCCCAGCGGAACACCGTGCCGACATCTGCCAGGTCCATACCCTGCTCCGGCAGCACAACAGCCGGCAGTTCCTCCTCGGTCCGCAGGGGGCTTTCATCGCCCACCGCTACTTCGAGCTCAAGTCCTTCTTGTCCGACCAGCGCGACGAAGGCCGTGTCGGTGTTGGTCACATCGCAGATCGCGTTCAGGATCGCTTCCAGGTACTGGCGGAGATCACCGGTGGTCAGCAAACGTTCCTGCAGCACCTGGAGCAGGACGATCTCGTCTCGATCCCGACCATAAAAAAGCCAGCGTTCAATGGGGGCTCGGACCAGTGTGAAAATGTACTGAAGCAACAGCAGGCTGGCCACCATCAAAAATGGGACCACCCGCGTATCAGAAATGCCAAGGACTGCGCTGGCGCGATTGGCCAGCACTGTCACTGCCAGCACAGTCGAAGCGACGACAGGACCCCGCAGGATCCATTGGAAAAGGCGGCTTTTAACAATCCGATCCGGGAAGCTGACACCGAAATAGGCGACAGAGTAAGCCATTAAAACCAGCAGAAAGGCTACACTCCCATTGGTCAGCACCAACACCAGTTCAAAAAGGAGCGGAACGCTGGCAAGAGCCGGGCCGCCGATGGTCAGGAATGGAACGCCTCCCAGCACCGGGCCAAGGAATCCCACCATCAAATAAGCCATTCTCCGGCGGCTGGTGCTTGTGAGGCATCTGCGAAAGGCTCTCACCAGGTTCAAACTGGCGAAGCCAAGGTCAAAGAGCATGAAAAGCATGAACACCCAGAAGTACGGTCCAGCGCTGAGGAAGGCGGTTCCGTTCGAATGGATGACTCCGTTGGCCACGGAGTCCGTCAATCCGACCAGCGCAAAAAAGACTGTGCTGAGGATGTAGCTGAGGCGCACAGCCAGCTTGCGGCGCCCCTGGGATGGCCGACCGGTGGAGGCGAGCAACGCATCGGAGAGATGCAGCGCCGCTGCGGGGAAAAAGGTGACGCCGAGCCACTGCAGACGCAGCCAAACCTCCTGCGCGGATCCTGGATCGCTGGTTGAAACGAGCACGTCGCCGAAATAGGCCATGGTAATGGCCCCCAGCAGCAGCGCGAAGGACCGGGCGACCAATTCACGTGGGTTGAAAGTCAGGGAGTACAGCAGAAGTGAGAAAGCCGTGATGGCGTTTCCAGCATCCAGAATCTGATTAAAGGTCTGGAAGGCGGCAATCAGCGTGTCAGTCATTAATTGAAGGGGCTATAAATCCGATACAAAAAATAACGCGATGTCGTCATCGGGATAATAGTTATCGCTGTAACCCGAGAAGTGGAAGCCGAGCTTGCGCGCCAGCTGGATCCCAGGATAGTTCTTGCTTTGCATCTCCAAAAAAAGCCTTTGGAAATCACGCTCGCTGGCCCAGCGGTGGGCGGCTTTGAGCATGTTGGCGCCCTGCCCCTGCTGCCGATGGCGTATATCCACCACCAGATCCGAAACCCATTGCGATCCGGGCGAAGGTCCCTCGATGAGCACGAGATAGCCCGTCAGCGTCTCCTCCTGCTCCGCCACCAGGATCACGGATTTTTCGGTCCAGTGATCGATCAGGTGCTCCGGATCCCTCGGGTAACGAACCCGCATCGGTCGCGGCAGTCGCACTTCCTGGAAGTTCAGGTTGATGCGGTTCTTTTCCTCTTGAAAGCCCATTTGCCAGACATGATCGGTGCTGTAACCGTGATCCAGCTCAGTCAGCTCCGAAATATCGGTCGATACTGCAGGACGAATGTGCGTTTGAGTCATTGGCTACCTACCCAGCAGATCCTTCATAGAATTAAGCATCAGCCTACTCCGATGGCACAACGCGGACCTGAATCTGGCAAGGGAGCGGCGCATTGCCCGAGGTATCGGTCACAACGAGCCGAAAGTCGTAGTCGCTCGCCGGTACCAGACTGGTGTCCCAGCTCCCCAGAACTTCTTCCCGAACAGGTTCTGTTCCAGCCGAAATGGCTTGCCACACCTGTTCGCTACCCGCGGGGCGGAACTCAAACTTATAGAAAGCGAAATTCTCAATATCCGCGGTGCCCTCAATTTCTACCACACCGTTCAACGTGTCGCCGTTTTCCGGCGTCGTAAATGTGGCATTGGGATTGGCACATCCCGAGCCGTCTGGCGTCGTCGCCGGCAGCGAAGTGGCAGCCACGAATTCCTCGGATCCCACAGGGGTCATTGGATCCGTGGCCAGCAACGAGACCGTTGGCACGGCGGTGGGACGGGCAGAAAACGGAAGCGAGGGACCGAGGAAGTTGGCTGCAAAAAAAACGCCAATCCCTGAAGCGGCCAAGAAGATCAGCATAAGCGCCGATCGCCGCAGCTTGTCCATAGCCTGTTCTCGTTCCAGACCAAAGCGTGCGCTTCGATATTCCTTTGCCTGCTTCAGCGTGGATCGAAGATAAATGAGTGCCCCTGCCCCCAAGACAAGGTAAATCCATGTCTGGTAGGACTCAAAGAATGAGAGTATTTCTGCCATGGGGCTCTCAGAGCTGCTGCAGCACCCCTTTGATCAAAGTGGTCATGCGCGGGACGATCACCGCGCTCGCTTCAAGCACTTCCTCATGGGTCGTGATCGTCTCCCCATACAGATTGGCCTTATTCGTGATTCCGGACACACCAAGCACCCGGGTGCCGCCATGCTTGGCCACCGTCACTTCCGGCACGGTGGACATCCCCACCGCGTCCACACCAATGCCATGAAGGAATCGTAGATCTGCCGGAGTCTCAAAAGAGGGCCCGGCCAAGCACACATAAACACCCTTATTGCAGGGAATGTTCTCTGCCGCGCAGACCCCTTCCGCTATGGAAGTGAGCTCGCGGTCATACGCCTGGCTCATGTCCGGGAATCGTGGTCCGAACTCCTCGAGATTTGGCCCGCGCAGCGGAGTCATCCCAGCCATCCCCATCAAGTTGACATGATCCGACAGGATCATCAGCTCACCTGGGGTGAAATCGGGGTTCACAGCGCCAGCGGCATTGGTCACAATGAGTATTTCGACTCCCATGCGCTGCATGACGCGGATCGGCAAACCAATTGTGGGCATGGGATAGCCTTCATAGTAGTGAGCCCGACCCTGCATGATGAACACGGATTGATCTTCGAGCTCACCAAAGACAAGCTCGCCCGCATGACCCTGCACGGTCGAAGCTGGCCAGCCTTCGATCTCTTGGTTAGGGAAACGATCCCCGCCGGACACTTCCTCCGCCAGCGGCCCGAGGCCAGAGCCAAGGATCATCGCCACCCTGGGTTCCACATCCGTGCGTTCGCGAATCTTGTCGACGACGGAGTCAATCTGTTCTATGGTCAGGTACTCATTAGGCTGCATAATGCACTCTTCCCCTTACTTATGAAGATTGGGCGGATAAATGATAGCGGATCGTATTTGGGCTCGACAATCCGAGCCGCTGTTGCACATCCTGACGAGAGCGGCCGGAGCTGAGCAAATGCTGCGTCAAGGAGTGCCTTAATGTGTATGGTGATACATCGTCTGGCAGATTGCAAGCTTTTGCCCAACGCTTTACCACCAGCCATAGGCCCTGCCGTGTCAGGCCGGATCCCCGCTGATTCAAGAACAGGATGGGTTCGCCGCGATTGCGCAGGAGCTGAGGGCGTCCCTCCTTAACATACCGCTCCACCGCGTGATGAGCGATGCCCAAGGGGATGGGATCCGTTTCCGCGCCAGGTCGGTCGAGCACGCTGCGCTGGAGATCCAAGTCATGCACAGACACACGGACCGCTTCCGCCGCCCTCAGCCCCGTGACGTACAGAAAGGCCAATATGGCGGCATCGCGTATGTTCCGAGCAGATG
>JBKHKF010000220.1:0-5120 GCA_046537745.1 Anaerolineales bacterium
GGCGGCCACCGTGGTCTGAAATCGATCATTCGCAACCTCGGAACCGATCAATTCCCCCGCCTGCGCCTCGGGATCGGCAGACCAACTGGCCGCATGGATCCCGCCGATTATGTCTTGCAGGATTTCTCCGAGGCGGAATGGGAGAGCATGCAAATCACACTCCGTGAAGCAGCCAGCTGCCTGGAACAGGCGCTCCAGGAGGGGCTTCAAGCCGCCATGACCCGCTGCAATCAAACGGGCGATTCGGAAGAATGAACCTTCAGCCACTTCTGCAGCCCATCCGCGAGCTTCCAGCATACCAGAAGCTATTGCAGCACCTGGAAGCGGGAACTGTTCCGGTAAGCAGCGCACAGCTGCCAAAGGCCTCACGTGCCGCCACCATCGCCGGTCTGGCCGGCGACCTGAACATCCCCTTGCTCGTATTGGTTGCGCGCGGCGACCGGCTGCTGACACTAAGTGAGGAACTTTCCGCCTGGGATCCCTCTCTTGAGGTTCTTGTTTGCCCTGAACCCAATCCGCTCTTCTACGAAAAAGCGCCGTGGGGCCGCAGAGCGAAGCGCGAGCGGGCAGCCACCCTTGCCCGCCTCACCGCCGCGATCCAGCCCGGAGGTAAAGATCAGGCTGCTGATCCTCCTGACGTGGTCCTGGCGACAGGCCGCGCCACCATGACCCGATCACTGCCCCGCCGAGATTTCTTAGCCAACAGCCGATGGCTACACGCAGGTTCACAGCGGCGCCCGGATCAGTTGATCCAGCTGCTGGTGGATACAGGCTATCAGCCCAACACCGTCGTCTCCCAGCCCGGCCAATTCAGCCGGCGCGGCGGCATTCTGGACCTATGGCCGCCCGCGGAGGACAGCCCGGTCCGCCTGGAGTTCTTTGGCGACGAGATTGATTCAATGCGGTATTTCGATCCAGCCAGCCAACGCTCGATGTCGGCCGTTGAGAGCCTCCGAGTGACCCCGGCGCGGGAAGGCCTGCCATCCCATTTTGAAGCACCCTGGGTGGAATTGCTCCCGGAGGAAGCTCACCAGACCAGTCCAGGCGACCCCCAGGAACCTTACCTCGAGTTCTTCATCCCGTGGATGCACCCAGCTGCGCCCGCCGGGCTGTTGGATTACGTACCCGCCGACGCCATCCTCCTTATTGAAGACCGAATGAGTCTGGAGGCAGCACTGGATGATCTGGAGGCGCAGGCGGTGGAGTTCAGGCAGGAGCAGATAGAACAAGGGATGCTCTCCGCCGACGCGCCAATTCCTTACGTAACGAGGCCTGAGATCGAAGATCAGCTGCGATCGGCTACGTCACTTGACCTTGGCTACGGAGCTGCTGCGCTTGAGGACCCCGAAACGCTGGGCGATCGCTTCCAAACTGGCTTGCGCTTTGGAGGTGGATTGCAGCCCTTGATGCGCCATCTGAGCCAGCGTCAGCAGGCGCACGAGCCCACCATCCTCGTCAGCCGGCAAGCGCCGCGGCTGGCGGAGCTGTGGCAGCAGGAAGCGGCCAGTGCTCCATTGTTGGAAACGCCACCGACCCCGCTGGTTCCAGGTGAGGTTGTCTTTATCAAAGGTGCGCTAGCCGAAGGTTGGACACTCACGACGCCGGATGGTGACATCCACCTGCTGACGGACGCGGAGATCTTCGGTTGGGCACGGCCCCAACCAAGACGCCGAAAACCGCGCCGGGTGCAGGCCCCAGAAGCCGGCTACGCCGACCTGGAACCAGGCGATTTTGTCGTTCACATCGATTACGGGATCGGCCGGTTCTCAGGACTGGTGGAGCGCACGCTGGCGGGTTTGCAGCGTGAATATCTCTTGCTCGAGTACGCGTCGGGCGGGCAGGTGTATGTGCCTGTCCACCAGGCGGATCGCATCACCCGCTATGTCGGAGTTGATGGGTCAGAGCCTGACTTAGCGCGATTGGGCACAACGGAGTGGGAGCGGGTCCGCGAACGTGCCGAGCGAGCGGTTGAAGAAATCGCTCGAGACCTGCTTGAACTATACGCCAAACGCTCCACGGTGCAGGGCCATGCCTACAGCGAAGATACACCATGGCAGCGAGAGCTTGAGGCCTCCTTCCCATACATGGAGACAGAAGACCAGCTCCAGGCTATCGAAGCCGTCAAACAGGATATGGAGCAGCCCCAGCCGATGGATCGGCTCATTTGCGGTGACGTCGGCTACGGCAAGACCGAAGTCGCGCTGCGCGCCGCCTTCAAAGCGGTGATGGATAACCGCCAGGTAGCCATGCTGGTTCCCACCACCATCCTGGCACAACAGCATTTCAACACGTTCCGCGAGCGGTTGAGCGCTTATCCGGTGGCGGTCGAGATGCTTTCCCGTTTTCGCACCGCCGCCGAAAGCCGCGAGGTGCTGGCTCGGCTCAGCGCAGGCGAAGTGGATATCGTGATTGGAACTCATCGACTGCTCCAGCCGGATGTCGAGTTCCATAAGCTGGGACTTCTGATCATCGATGAGGAGCAGCGTTTTGGCGTCACCCATAAAGAGCATCTCAAACAGATGCGAACAGAGGTTGATGTTTTGACGATGACGGCGACACCGATCCCGCGAACGCTATACATGGCGCTCACCGGCGTCCGCGACATCTCCACCATCGACACCCCGCCGGAGGAGAGGCTGCCGGTGATCACCCACGTCGGACGTTACGAACCGAGATTAGTCCGGCAGGCAATCCTTCGTGAACACGATCGTGGCGGCCAGGTATTTTTTGTTCACAATCGGGTGCAGACCATTCAGCGAACCAGAGAACGTCTCGGACGGTTGGTGCCGGAGGTTGTCCTCGAGGTGGCCCACGGCCAAATGCCCGAGCGTGAACTGTCCTCTGTCATGGAACGTTTTGCCGCCGGACAAATTGATGTACTGGTGACCACCTCCATCATCGAATCCGGCCTCGACATACCTAACGCCAACACCCTTATCGTCGATCGAGCCGACACTTTTGGCCTGGCACAGCTTTACCAACTGCGAGGCCGGGTCGGCCGAGGGCCAGTGCGCGCTTTTGCATACTTCTTCCGTCAGGCGCACGGGCGCGCGACGGAGGAAGCACTGCAACGGCTCGAGGTGATTGCCGAACACACGCAGCTTGGAGCCGGTTATTCCATCGCCATGCGTGACCTTGAAATCCGAGGGGCCGGGGACATCCTGGGCACTCGCCAATCCGGACAGATCGCTGCGGTGGGCTTCCATCTCTACACCCGCCTGCTGGGAGCTGCCGTGCGGCGGCTGCGCCAGCAGGAGGGCGCCGCGCTGCCCGATTCTGCTGCTCTTCCATCCGCCCAATCGCCCCTCGATGTCAGCGTGGAGCTGCCCCTGGCCAGTGCCCTTCCGCCGGATTACATCCAAAACCGTCAGCTTCGACTTCAGCTGTATAGACGTATGGCCGAGCTGAGAAGCCTGGAGGCCCTGGAGGCGCTGAGAGAAGAAATGACCGACCGCTTCGGCCCTCCCCCGGAAGAGGTCGCCAATCTCCTTTATCAACTGCGGGTCAAGGTAAAAGCAGCCCAAGCCTCCGTTCGATCCGTGAGCACTGAAAACGGGCAAATCTTGCTCCAATTGGCAGGCCCCGAAGGCCGAGAGCTGCCGGCGAATCTTGGGCCGGACGTCCGCCAGAGCAAGCGCGGCATTTGGTTGGCTCGCGGCGGAGAGCAAGACTGGCCCGGAAGACTCTTGGATTTGTTGGATCGAATGCAGGTGGCCCAAGCGGTCTGAGGAATTAAACCTGGGGTCGGATCTGAAGCAGGAGCGCAATATAGGGTTGCCCCTCGACGTACTCGAATAGGATAACCCAGGTCCGCCAATTGAAGCTGTTTCCCCCCTCACTCGCCGGTCGATAGAGATTGATGAAATTCAGATTCTGATACATCGGAGGCAGGGACTCCGCATCCGCATTTCGACCAACCTCCACCTCATTGCAGGCGACAATCGGGTCCGCCACAAGCACTTCAAGGAGTGCCGGGACAACAACCTCATTGAAACTACCCTGGATGATTGTCTGACTGGCAAATCGAGTTCCCCAGCGGTAAACGTGGGGATCGGAGAAGATCCCTTGCAGCTTGCCCTCCGGAATCCGAACTTCCGGATTGCTGGGATCGTGCCTGATGATTAGGCCTCTTTTGGGGCTCAGCAATGAGCGGAGTGTCCCTGAATCCTCTTCTGCCAGACTTGTGGCGAACTCATCCAGCATCTCGCCGATTCTGGGGTCATGGCAGAACGCGGCCGCCGGGACCTGCTCCGTCAGATTCCAAGAGGGCAGCCACCCAATCTCATCGGTGGATGTTCGAACTTCGAGCCAGGTGGAGCTGCCCAAGGAAGTGCGGACGCCGGTCGGTAGGATTGATTGCTGATCGTAGGTCAGCGTTGTAATGGTTGTGCCGGCGATCCCAGCGGAATCCTTGAGTTGAAGTACCTCATCAGGCTGCACCCAGACTACCGCAAGGTCGTCGGCCAGCGGATCCTCGCTCCCTATACTCGGGCTTTGTTCCTCGGGATTCGGCGGAGCAGCCGAGGGAATCGCGGTGCTGAATTGCATGGGCTGCGAAGCCCGTGTGCAGCCGCCAATAATGGTTGAAAGAATTAAAACAGCAATCAGACTCAGGGCAGCCAAAGGGGATGCCCCCCTCCACTCCCGCCCTTCCATCCATTTCATGCGTGAGCGGAGGCTCCCGAGGATTTATCCGATGCTGTCTTCGTTTTGGAGCCAGCTCGCTTCGTCTTTTTCTTTTTGGAGACTGGCTGCATCAACGCAAAATCCAATACCTGGTCCATGTGGCTTGCGAAATGGAATTCAATCGCATCGGCCGCCTCAGGAGGCAGTTCGACGAGATCCTTCTGATTGCGGTCAGGCAGGACGACCGCGCTCATTTGCAGCCTGTACGCGGCCAGAACCTTTTCCCGCACACCGCCAATGGGCAGGACGCGGCCACGAAGTGTGATTTCGCCGCTCAGGCCCACATCCTTTCGCACCAGACGGCCGGTCAGCGCTGAAGCCAGCGAAGTGGCAATCGTAATGCCCGCGCTGGGTCCATCCTTCGGGATCGCGCCCTCCGGTACATGGATATGAATATCCGAACTCTCATAAATCTCTGGGTCAATATTGAGGAC
>JBKHKF010000221.1:0-5119 GCA_046537745.1 Anaerolineales bacterium
GACCACTCCATTGCCTCCGGCGGCTATTTCTGCCAGGTGACCGGCAGGCCCGATTTCACAGCGGATGAGCTGGAAAAACTCGAAGAATTGATGCACGAGTTTGTCGATCGGGATGAACCGATTACCAAGACCCAGGTTCCGCTAAGCGAAGCCATCGAGTATTTCAAGGGAAAGGACCAGCAGGACAAAGTCCAGATGTTGGCTCACCGGAAAAAGCAGACCATGGTGATATACCAGATGATGGATCACCGCGACTATCACCACGGCTACATGGTGCCGAGTACTGGATATCTACGCTGGTTCTCGCTCGATCCTGTGGATGAAGGTTTTACGCTGCGGTTCCCCCGCAGGCACGATCCGATAGCCCTGCACAGCCCGCCCGAATATCCGCTTCTCCTCTCAACATTCCGACGCTACGGCGACTGGCTCGAGACCATCGGTATTCGCAACATCGGTGCGCTGAACGAGGCGCTGGATTCTGAACGTGGGCGCGAGATTGTGTTGGTGTCCGAAGCGCTGCATGAGCGACGGATCGCCAATATCGCTGGTCAGATTGCCAATGAAGGCGAGCCAGCCCGAATCGTGTTGGTGGCAGGCCCCTCTTCTTCCGGTAAGACCACTTTCTCGAAACGACTGTCTATTCAGTTGTTGGCTTTGGGCCTGTCCCCTTATCCGATTGGCCTGGATGATTTTTTTGTGGACCGGGAAGAGACTCCACGGGATGAGGAAGGGGAGTTGGACTATGAGTCGCTGCGGGCTATCGACCTCGGCCGGCTCCAACACGATCTTAAGAAGCTCATCGCCGGAGAGGAAGTGCAGCTGCCCCAGTACGATTTTATGACCGGCAAGCAATCCGAAGGCCATATCGTCGAGCTGGCGCCGGGCCAAATCATCATCCTGGAGGGAATTCACGGGCTGAATCCGGAGTTGATCCCGGATATCCCAACAGAACAGACTTTCCGGATTTACGCCTCGGCGCTCACGCAACTCAATCTGGATCGATACAATCGCGTTTCCACCACCGACACCCGACTGATCCGTAGAATCGTGAGAGATGCCAGCCACCGGGGCTACTCAGCTGAGGAAACCATCGCTCGATGGGAGTCAGTCCGGCGCGGCGAGAAGCGCAACATTTTCCCTTTCCAGGAGAACGCAGATGTGATGTTCAATTCGGCACTGGTATATGAGGGTGCAGCGTTGGCGCCGCTGGCGGAACCACTGCTGCGCCAGGTGTCCTACGGCACGGATGAACATGTGGAATCCAAGCGCTTGTTGGCCTTCCTGCGCTGGTTCTTACCTATCGATACCGATCTGATCCCCGATAATTCCATTCTGCGCGAGTTCATCGGAGGGTCCATTTTGCGTGAATTCTCTCCCTGGCAGCCGAATAAACGACCTGAGTAAACGCAGTCGATTTACCAAGGATCGATGAAAAGGAAGCCTACGCTTTGAGCCAAACCAAAGACGGGGGATTTCAGCTTTCCGTGATCGGCGCAGGTACCATGGGATCCGGCATCGCGTTGGCTGCGCTGTATGCCGGCTGGCGGGTGCGGCTCTATGATGTCTCACAGGAGATGCTCGATCAGGCTGAGTCCTATCTTGAGAAGTACCTGGAGCGAAAGAGCAATAAACAGGCGCGCCAAAATCTAAGCCTGCATGAATCGATGGGGGATCTTCGGGAGGCCGATATTTGGATAGAGGCGGCGCCTGAAAAGCTTTCGCTGAAGCAAGATATTTTCCAATCGATGGAATCCGTTGCTGGCTCAGGGGCAGTTCTGGCTACCAACACCAGCACACTCTCCATTGCCGCTATTGCCTCCGCCACCAAAACTCCCGAACGGGTCATTGGAATGCATTTCTTCAACCCCGCCGCGGTGATGCCGCTGGTGGAAGTGGTCGCGCCGGAGGGGGTGGAAGATGCGGTGGTGGAGCGGGCCAAGCAGGCGGCGTTGGCGTTGGGCAAGACGCCTGTTGTGGTGTCCGACACACCCGGCTTTATCGTAAACCGGGTTGCCCGACCCTATTACAGCGAAGGGCTCCAGCTCTTGACCGAAGGGATTGCCGCGGTTGAGCAAATTGACCGGTTGGCGGAGGGAATTGGCTTTCCCATGGGCCCTTTTAAGCTGATGGATTTTATCGGAAACGATGTCAACTTCGCCGCCACCCAATCGGTGTTCGAACAGACCTTTATGGAGTCTCGATACCGACCGCACGTGCTGCAGCAACGCATGGTGCAGGCCGGCAAACTGGGGCGCAAGACCGGCGAGGGATTCTACAAATATCCGCTTGAGCAGGCTGAAGTCCAGCCGGAGGAATTTCCTCCATCATTTAGAGGATCGGTGCATTTGGAGGTTGATGGGATCGCACCGGGGATCGAGGATCTCCTGGCGCGCTCAAATCTTGAGATCGCCGACTCTATCAGCAGCGCACAGCTCGCCATCCTCGCCCTCCGGCACAGCGCAGACATGTACCGGCGACTTGAGTCGCTTGAGCGGGAACTGCCAGCGGAGGCTCCGGTTCTTTGCCAGGCGATCACGACCTCGCGGTCGAAACTGTGTCAGATGGCGGAGCATCCTGAACGGATTATTGGATTCGACAGCATGTTTTTCGAGGTGGGGGAGGTGGCCAGTCTTGTGGTGGGACAAGAGACTTCGGCCATGGCCAAACAATCCGTTTCATCCTTCGTCCGGACTTTGGAGAAGCGAATCGTGTGGATCAAGGACGCCCCGGCCATGGTCCTGCCGCGCCTGGTGGCGATGCTGGTGAATGAAGCAGCTTTCGCAGTCCAGGAAGGTATCGCTTCGCCAGAGGATATCGATCGAGCCATGGAACTGGGGGTGCGCTATCCCCAGGGGCCATTGGCCTGGGGCCGATCTCTGGGTTTTGACACGGTGTTGCACGTCCTGGTGGATCTGCGGAGCCGGCAGGGCGATCCACGCTATCGGCCGGCGCTGGCATTGCGGCGTTGGGCGAATGGCGATGGATGATCTGGCGGGACCAACGAAGCATTGCACATTAGGTTGAAGCAAAAAGGAGATGAGTGTGACGCAGCGAAAATACCTGGGCAGAGATGTTGAAGAATTTGGTTTTGAATTTATCGGCTACAAGAAGGGCCAGGGCCGGGCGACGGTGACTTTCAACCGCCCGGAGGTCTACAATGCCGTCAACCACGGCATGCTGCTGGAGCTGCAGCGTGCCTTCAAGGACGCGAGTTGGGACGATGAGATCGGGGTTCTTGTGCTCACCGGTGCGGGCGATGAGGCGTTTTGCTCCGGCGCGGATCTGGAGGAGCAGAAGGAATTCCTCCAGCGACCGCGTGATTACTGGAAATGGATGGGAGATTTTATCCAGACCCACGAGATCCTCCGCAATATTGGCAAGCCTACCGTTGCGCGATTGAACGGCGTGGTGGTCGGGGGCGGCAATGAATTCAACATGAGCTGCGATCTGGCCGTGGCGGCGGATGATATCTACATCAAGCAGGTCGGGACCAGTCATGGCAGCGTTGCGCTGGCGGGCGCGACGCAGTTTTTGCCGCTGATTGTCGGCGATCGACGTGCCCGAGAGATCCTTTTCTTGAATGAGGAGATCCCGGCTGCCAAGGCGTTGGATTGGGGGTTGATAAACCAGGCGGTGCCCCGCGCCGAGTTGGATAAGGCAGTGGACACGTTGGCCGGCAAGCTGCTGCAGAAGTTCCCGGAGAAAACCCGCTACACCAAGCAGCAGCTGAATTTCTGGCGAGATTTAAGCTGGCATCTGACCGTAGGGCACGGACGCGACTGGCTGGCGATCCACAATACCAGCCCGGAAACCTGGGAAGGCGTGTTGTCCTTTGATGAGGATCGCGAACCGGACTATGACGAGATCCGGCGCCGCTGGATTGAAGATGACAGCCCGGAGTGGGTGGGTGGTGAGCCGCCGGAACCGGTTGAGTAGAGATCAGATTATGGAGCTGGAAAATGCCCGATTTAGGGTGAACAGCCTTGCTTTGAGTGTGGCAATCGTTCATTTATTGTAGAGATACGGTTGCCATAGAAGGCCAAGGATTGTGATTAGCGACGCGCGAAATTCCTTGCTGCTGCCGATATCTATTCTTCTGATCGCCCTGGGAGTTGCAGCTTGTGCGCCGGGGGTTGATAGGGCGAGCAATGAACAAGGAGAACTCGCTCTTACGGAAAATGCCGCTTCCATACTGAAAGTTGAGGTGGTATTTCAAGCTGACGGGCCAAATTGCCCATCGCGATTATGCCGAGTATTGACTGCACGATGAATGGGGAGAGGTTCGGACTATAATTCAGCTGATCATAACAGGGAAAAACAAAGTTTAGCTCCAACCAGCGCCACCTGATCAAGGGAGAGGGAGACGCATGACGGAGACGGTTGACAGCCAAGAATATCAAGAGAAACTGGCGGCATTCGAGGCCAGGATCGCGCGTGGCGAGAAGATTGAGCCAGGCGATTGGATGCCCCCTGATTACCGCAAGCAGCTCATCCGGATGATCTCGCAGCATGCCCACAGTGAAGTGGTGGGGATGCTGCCTGAAGGTGCCTGGATCACGCGCGCCCCCAACTTGCGCCGGAAGATGGTGCTGTTAGCCAAGGTGCAGGACGAAGCAGGCCACGGGCAGTATCTATATCATGCCGCCGAAACGTTAGGGGTGAGTCGAGAAGAGATGCTCGACGAGCTGCTTGAGGGCCGGGCAAAATACTCCAACATATTCAACTATCCAACCCTGACCTGGGCGGACATCGGCATTATTGGCTACTTTGTCGATGGCGCCGCCATCCTGAACCAAACGATGCTGGCCCGCTGTTCCTACGGTCCGTACGCCCGGGCCAACATCCGCATCTGCGCCGAAGAGAACTTCCACATGAAGCAGGGCAAGGAGATGGTCATCCGCATGGCCACCGGCACACCCGAGCAGCAAGAGATGGTGCAGGATGCCGTTAACCGCTGGTGGTGGCCGACGCTGATGATGTTCGGACCGCATGACGAAAATTCGCCCAACACACCCCAACTGGTTCGTTGGGGGATTAAAACCCGCACCAATGACGAATTGCGCCAGACCTTCATAAACAATCTGGTCCCGGAGCTTCACGACCTGGGACTGAGCATCCC
>JBKHKF010000222.1:0-5068 GCA_046537745.1 Anaerolineales bacterium
GTTTGCAACACTCCGAGGATTTCCGGAGTTTATGGCAGCAGGATCCACCACTGAATGCAAACATTCAGGAACTTCGAGCCGCTCTCGAGGTTGCGGGTGCGGAGGAGCACGCCAGAAACGTCGCTGAAGCCCACACCAAACAGGCCTTGAGCAGCCTGCAATCAGCACGCCCTGAGGGCCCGGCCACCCACGAGCTAAACCTCATCACAAAGGACCTTCTGACCCGCCTATCCTGACCCACCTTACATGTTCCTCTCAACGATCTGACAGCGCATCCCCCTTCATTGCGGCATTAATCCTGCATGCTATAATCACGCACCTAGAGACAGGGAAGGTATGCGTCGGGAAACGCGAGCAATCAACACAGACGAAACCAGCGAATTTGGACAGCTGCAGGCAGGTGTAACACTGCAGGACCGCTACCTCATCCTTGGTGTGGTGGGGACTGGCGGCATGGGTTCTGTCTACAAAGGCCGGGACCTTCATTTCCCCAACGTCACCAAGCTGGTGGCCGTCAAAGAGATGATCAACATGGCCACCGACCCCAATATGCACGAAATGGTGGTCCGAAACTTCGAGCGGGAGGCCGATCTGCTGGCCACGCTCTCTCACCCCTCCATTCCGCGAATTTACGACTATTTCACGCAAGAGCGCAGCTCCTACCTTGTCATGGAGTTCGTGGAGGGCAAGGACCTCGAGGCTATTCTCAGGGAGACGGACGATTTATTGCCGGAGGAACAGGTCGTAGGCTGGGCAATTGAGCTGTGCGACGTTCTCAGCTACCTCCACTCCCATAAACCGCAGCCTGTTGTCTTTCGGGATATGAAACCATCCAATGTCATGGTCGATCAACACGGCCACATCCGATTGATCGATTTTGGAATCGCCCGCGTGTTCCAGCCCGGCGAAAAGGGAACCATGATCGGGACGGAGGGCTATTCGCCGCCTGAACAATATCGCGGCGAAGCATCACCGGCCGGTGATCTTTACGCGCTGGGAGCCACGCTGCACCACCTTCTCACCCACCGGGATCCGCGTTCCGAACCCCCCTTCTCCTTCGCAGAACGTCCCATTCGGGAAATCAACCCGGAGGTCAGCCCTGAGGTCGAGGCGGTCATTGATGCCTCGCTTTCGTATGATCCGAAGGATCGATTCCAGGATGCGGATTCCATGAAAGAAGCGCTGACCACCGCCGCCAAGGAAACGGGGATCCTGCCAAGCGGCAAGGATGCCAGCGCCAAGAAACCGCGTAACGAGGTGGAAGCTCTTTGGTCCTTTGAATGCGAGGATGAAATTCGGGGAACCCCGGTCATCCATGAAGGAAAAGTGTTCGTCGGCTGCTACGACAACAACGTCTACGCACTGGACGCCAAGTCCGGCGAGTTCCTGTGGAAATACGCGACGGAAGGCGGCATCGCCGGATCACCGGTGGTCCATGACGATACCCTGTTCGTTCCCTCTGAAGACCACAGGCTTTATGCCCTCACTCCGGGCGATGGTCGCCTGATCTGGACCTACTACGCGGAGGGCCCGCTGCGCTCCACGCCGAAGGCGGTGGAAGGCCATATTTTCGTCGGCTCGGACGACAATCACTTACATGTCGTCAATTCGTCAAGCGGCCGGCGGGCCTGGCGTGTGGAAGCCACCGATTCCGTCCGCTGCACACCGCTGGTCGCGGATGAGCGTGTGTATTTCGGCAGCGAAAGCGGAGATTTCTACTGCGTGGACTTCCGCGGAGATATCAAATGGCGCTTCAGGGCCAAGCGGGCTGTCACCTCCTCCCCTTTGATGATTGAAGGTATCCTTTATTTCAGCTCGATGGATTGGACACTTTATGCCATCGAATCCGAAGGTGGTTGGCAGGTCTGGCGTTTCCGCATGGGCGGCCCCAGCATCAGTTCCCCCATTTATCACGAGGGCCGGATTTACCTTGGCTCAGCCGACGGCAATATTTACTCAGTTGAAGCCAAAACCAGTCGTGAGATGTGGCGCTTCGAGACGGAACACCAGGTCAACTCAACGCCGATTATCCATGATGGCTCTCTTTACTGCGGCTCCGTGGACGGATCGATTTACTCCCTGGATGTCCGCTCCGGCCGGAAGCGCTGGAAGTTCACCACAGGCGGGCCCATCACCGGTTCAGCATCCATCGCGGAGAATGTGCTTTATTTTGGCTCCACGGATCATCGCGTCTATGCGATGCTCACCTAGCATCGATCAATCAGGGATGGCATAGCGAGTATGGATTTCCTTCGACGGCTCTTCGGCCAAGAGGCCGAACCAGAACAACAGGACGAGAAAACGCAAACGGACACGCCCCGCAATGGTGGCACGGCCGATACCGCCCCGCTTGATCCGGCACAATCGGAAATCCGATTTATCGAGGACTTCAGGCGGCATATCAAATACGGCTCGGCTCAATCCGTTGGCGTCGAGCGCGATCACAATGAGGATGCGCTCTTTGTTCTTATCGGAAACGCGAGCGGCCATGAAGCGCTGCCTGATTTTGGCCTCTTTGTGGTGGCCGACGGCATGGGCGGCCACCGCTCAGGCGAGCTTGCGAGCTCAATCTCTGTGCAGACCGTGGCCCACAGGCTGTCGCAGGAAACGGTTATGCGACTGCTCGGCCCGACCGGCCCAACCGACGTGCCTCCGCTGCATGAACTATTGATTGAAGCCCTGGAGGAGGCCAACAGGAGCGTCGTGGAGGCCGTGCCAGGCGGCGGTACCACACTCACTGTAGCGTTCCTATTGGGAGACCAAATGACCATTGGTCATGTGGGCGACAGCCGAGCTTATATCATCAACCAGGATCAAACCGAGGTCATCACGCGAGACCATTCCTTGGTTGAGAGGCTGAAGGAACTCGGCCAGCTCACAGCCGATGAAGCCGCCACCCATCCGCAGCGCAACGTCCTTTATCGGGCCATCGGTCAAGGTGAGAACCTTGAGGTCGATGTCTTCACCCAGCCCGTTCCCAAGAATGGATATCTCCTGCTTTGCTCGGACGGCCTTTGGGGTGAGGTCGAGGATGCCGAAATCCGCCGGATCGTGCTTGAACATGATGATCCGCAGAATGCCTGTGAAGAACTGGTGCGCGCCGCCAACGCCGCCGGGGGACCGGACAACATCACCGCTGTGTTGGTTTACTTTCCGGGAACCGGCAGGAACGTATTCAGGGGTTAGCATCCTTTGACGAGCGAACGCAGGAACTTCTACACCCTCCTGGGCGTACCTCGCAACGCCACGACGGAACAACTGCGTCGCGCGTATCGCCAGGCCGCGCTTAAATACCACCCCGACCGAGCGGATGCGCCTGAAGACAATGAAGTTTTCCTTGAGATCAGCCAGGCTTACGAAACGCTGATCGACCCTGAGGCGCGGAAAGAATATGACAAGCAGCTGCTGGAGAAAGAGGAGAAGCTTGCCGAGCAAGCCGGCTTCGTTGCAAACGTACTCCACAGCCGCCCGGCGCTGCTGCAACTGGACGAACCTCAGGTCCATTACGTTCTGCTTGACCTGACAGCCCGCCGCGACACCAAGCACAAAAGACCACCGGTTAACATCGCCATCGTCATCGATCGTTCAACCTCCATGCAAGGCGCCCGTCTCGACCAGGTTCGATCCGCCACCCAGGAGATCCTTAAATCGCTCGAGCCGTCCGATTCTGCCTCTGTGATCGCCTTCAGCGACCGTGCCGAAGTGGTAGTGTCTCCCGACCAGGCGCGGGATATCTCAGCGGCCCGCGCCCGCCTGAGCCTGCTTCAGGCTGACGGCGGCACGGAGATTGGGCAAGGGCTCCGATTGGGGATCCAGGAGCTCCAGCGAAATTTCACTCGGGACGGGGTCAACCACTTGATTCTGCTCACGGATGGCCGCACCTACGGCGATGAAGATGAGTGCATCGCGATGGCCAACTCGGTTGCCGAGCAAGGTGTCGCCATTAATGGCGTCGGCATAGGCTCCGATTGGAGCGACCGCTTCCTGGATGAGCTGGCCACGGTAACAGGGGGTGGAGTCCTCTTCTTGGAAAGCCCCAAGGCCATCACGGGACTATTTGAAGGGATCCTGCAGTCCTTAAGCAAGGTTGTTGCCAGCCGCATGCGCCTGGATGGCAGTCTCTCTCAATGGGTGGACTTGAGATCCGCCTTTCGGCTCGAGCCCGAACCCATGATCCTTGGTGACACGCTCCCGCTCAATCTCGGAAACCTGCAACGCGACCATCGGATCCGGTTGCTATTGGAGATGGTGATCCACCCTATCGGCGATCCCGATTCCCTGACTTTGGCCCATCTCACGCTCAGCGGGGACATGGTCGGTGTTCAGGAGAGCCAGGCGCTCCCGCTTCAGCTCGATATTCCCGTCACCTCCGACCCTGCCAGGGAGGCCCCGCCTGAGCCCATCGCTGATGCTCTGAGCTCGATCGCTCTGTATCGAATGCAGGATAAAGCCCGCCACGAGGCGGAGCTTGGCCAATCCGGGCAAGCTGCAAAAAGGTTGCAGAATCTCGCCACACAACTCCTGGCGGGTGGGCAGCGAGAACTTGCCAAAGCTGCACTCAACGAGGCGGAAAATCTGTCAAAGTCCCGAAGGCTTTCCAACCAGGGAGAGAAGAGCCTGAAATACGGAACTCGGGCATTGCTGCTGCCGGCCCGCACCAGCGCCAGTGAGGGCGAGAATGATTGAATGCCCGAACTGTGATCACCAGGAATTTGTCGGAACGCTCTTTTGCTCAGAGTGCGGAACCCGGTTGGTGCACGTATCGCCGCTGCCCACCGTTTCCATCGGCAAGGACGAGATAGATGACGAGGCCCGCGTCACTCGACCCCGGGTTCCAGAAGGACCGGAATTGGCTTCTGGCGCCTTATTCGGACTCCGTGTTCTGAGCAGCAACCGTGTCATTTCGTTGGTTGGACGGGACAATTTCACACTGGGACGGGATGTGGAGAGCCAGGCCGTCATTCCAGATGTCGATTTAGGGAGAGTGGATGCTTACGACCAGGGGGTCTCCAGGATCCACGCCGAAATTCGCCTGGAATCAGATGGACTTTTCGTCATCGATCTGGAC
>JBKHKF010000223.1:0-5061 GCA_046537745.1 Anaerolineales bacterium
GACCTACTGTCTGGCGGTGGAAAAGCTGGTTGGGCTGGACGTGCCGCCACGGGCTCAGGCCATTCGGGTTGTGATGGTCGAGCTCCAGCGCATCGCCTCCCACCTGGTTTGGCTGGGGACCCATGCGCTGGACCTGGCTGCCCAGTCCATCTTCCTCTACTGCTTCCGCGAGCGGGAACGTATCCTCGATCTCTTCGAAATGTGCTCCGGCGCCCGGATGATGACTTCTTACATCCGACCAGGAGGTGTTTGGCGGGATCTACCCGATGGGTTTGAAGAGGCGCTGCGGGATTTCATGGAAGAGCTTCCCAAGCGGTTGGATCAGTATGATGCGATCCTCACCAAGAACCCGCTCTGGTTGGACAGGACGAAGGGCATCAGCTCCCTGGATACCGAGGCGGCATTAAAGCTTGGCCTGACCGGGCCGATGCTGCGGGCGACGGGCTCCGATTTTGATCTTCGGAAGGTGCGTCCGTACAGCGGCTATGAACAGTATGATTTTGAGGTTCCAGTTGGGGAGACTGGCGACGTCTACGACCGGTACATCATTCGCATGGAAGAGATGCGCCAATCGCTCCGAATCATCGACCAGGCGATGAATGAGATGCCGCCGGGTCTGTTCCGCAGTGACAATCGCAAGTTTGTACCGCCGCCGCGTTCGGAGTTGGGCCACAGTATGGAGGCCGTAATCCATCATTTCAAGCTCTGGACGGAAGGGTTCCGCGCCCCGCATGGCGATGTTTACGTGACAACTGAGTCGCCTCGAGGGGTGCTGGGCTGCTATCTGGTTGGAGATGGCGGGCCCAACCCTTACCGTGTCCATTTTCGAACTCCCAGCTTCGCCAACCTGCAAGCCTTGCCCGAGCTCGCCGAAGGGCATATGGTAGCGGATCTGGTGGCCATCATCAGCAGTCTTGACCCGGTGCTTGGGGACGTAGATCGTTAGGTCCATGCCTTCAAAGGTCACATGGCAAGGAGAGCGTTCTTTGTTGGTTGAAAAACATAAGAAAGAAATCGATAGGATTCTCGCAAAGTATCCGCCCGAGCGTTCACGGGCGGCTGTGATGCCCCTGCTTCATTTGGCCCAGTCTGAATACGGCTTTCTTCCGAGAGAAGCAATCGATGAGGTGGCCGATGTCTTGGGTTTGGATCCGACGGAAGTGGGCAAGCTGATCCGCTTTTACACGCTCTATCACGATAAAAAGGGCGGGAAATACCGGATACAGGTGTGCACCGACTTGCCCTGCGCGCTGCGCGGTGCGCAGGAATTTGCCGATGAGCTCTGCCAGGAGCTCGGTGTGGAGCCCAACGAACCCACCGAGGACGGCTTGTTCGAGGTGGAGGAGGTCATGTGCTTGGCCGCCTGCCATCGGGCGCCAATGTTCCAGATCCAGGATCCCGAGGGGATTCACTATCACGAAAACCAGACTGTTGAATCGGCCATGAAGTTGATCGAAGAAATCCGGGCGGATGCAGCCGATGAATGAGCATGTGCTGCTGCGCCATCGGGATATTCCTGACTTCGATCAATTGGATGTATATCGTGAACACGGAGGCTTCCAGACTTTCAAGCAGGCGGTGACGGAGCGGACGCCGCAGGAGATTATTGATGTTGTCAAAGACTCCGGCCTGCGGGGACGCGGCGGGGCTGGCTTTCCCACCGGCCTCAAGTGGAGCTTTCTCGGCAAATCCAAACCCCGTTACGTGGTGGTCAACGCCGATGAATCCGAGCCCGGCACCTTCAAGGACCGGGAAATTCTCGAGAGCAATCCCCTCCAGATGCTGGAAGGCATCGCGCTTTGCGCGTACGCTGCCGAGGCGAATGTCGCCTACATTTACTTGCGAGGCGAATTCTGGGACCTGACCAAGACGCTCAGGGAGAAGATTGATCAACTGCACCAGGAGGGCTTCCTGGGAGAGAATTTATTCGGTACCGACTACAGTCTGGAATTCCAGACTCATCTGGGCGCAGGTGCCTATATTTGCGGTGAGGAGAGCGCACTTCTCGAATCGTTGGAGGGGAAGCTGGGCATGCCCCGGCTGCGCCCGCCATTCCCTACGGTCAGGGGGCTGTTTGACCAGCCGACAGTCATCAACAACGTGGAAACGCTGACCAATGTGCCACCCATCGTCGCCAAGGGCGCCGATTGGTACCGCCGCTACGGCACGGAGAAAAGCCCAGGGCCCAAGGTGTTCTGCCTGTCCGGCCGGGTGAAAAAGCCCGGCAATTATGAGCTGCCGCTGGGGACCACCTTCCGTGAGCTGATTTATGAGCACGGGGGCGGCATCATCGACGACAAGGAGATCAAGGCGATCCTTCCAGCTGGCGCCTCGGGCCAGATTATCAAGGCCACCGAGGAGGCGCTGGATACGGCAATGGATTATGAATCCGTTCAAAACGTCGGTTCCCAACTGGGCTCGGCCTCCATCATCATCCTGGACGAAACGGTGGACGTCGCCTGGGCGGAATATAAGATCACGCGATTCTTCCAACACGAATCCTGCGGCAAGTGCACCCCCTGTCGTGAAGGGACCTATTGGATGCGCAACATCCTGAACCGCTTTGAATCTGGCCAGGCCGATCGTTCAGACATTGAGCTGCTGGATTCGGTGGCCAAGGGTATCCAGGGTAAATGCCTGTGCGCACTGGGCGAATTCGCCGCAACTGCGGTCGAATCAGGTATTGCGAACTTCCGTGAAGATTTCCAGGCACGTATTGGTAATGATCATGAGTAATTCAACGGTAACGCTGACGATCGAAGGTCGGCAGGTCACGGTTCCAGAGGGAACGCTGCTGGTGGACGCAGCCAAGATGGCCGGCGTGTACATCCCTGTCTTCTGCTATCACCCCAAGATGGAGCCTGTGGGCATGTGCCGTATGTGCCTGGTGGAGATCGGCCGGCCCGAGATGGACCGGGAGACCGGGCAATTCAAGCGCGATGAGAACGGTGAGCTGGTCATCCAATATGGCCAGAATACCGAAACCGCCTGCACCCAGCCGGTGGGGGAAGGCTGGGTGGTCAAAACCACTTCGGAGAAGGCTCTTAAATCACAGAGCGAAATCGTCGAATTCTTGCTGACATCCCACCCGCTGGATTGCCCGGTTTGTGATAAGGGCGGCGAGTGCCCGCTGCAGGAGCTGACGATGGACTTCGGCTCCGGCAAGAGCCGATTTCACTACGGCGACAAGATGCACCTTGGGAAGCATGTGCCCCTGGGTGATTTAATCTTCCTGGATCAGGAGCGCTGCATCCAGTGTGCGCGCTGCACCCGTTTCCAGGACGAGATCGTGGATGACCCTGTGCTGGGCTTTGAGGAGCGCGCACGCAAGCTCCAGATTGTCACCTATTCGGAGCCGGGCTTCGACTCGATTTTTTCCGGTAACACCACGGATATTTGCCCGGTGGGCGCTCTGACCACGGCGGATTTCCGCTTCGAAGCGCGGCCCTGGGAACTCAAAGCGGCCGCTTCCATCTGCACCCACTGCCCGGTGGGCTGCAACACAATGGTCAACACCCGCCGCGAACCAAAAGCGGAGGGGAGGGTGACTGTACAGCGGATTATGCCGCGCCAGAATGAATCCGTGAACGAAATCTGGCTTTGCGACAAAGGCCGATTCGGCCATCACTATGCAGGCCCGAAGGACCGGCTGAACACGCCGATGCTCCGAAAAGATGGTGTGCTCACCGAGGTTTCCTGGGATGAAGCCTTGGCGGCGGCGGCACAGGGCCTTAAAGAAGTCGAGGGTTCGGTTCTCGGCGTGGCAGGCGGCCGTGTGAGCAATGAGGACTTCTTCACTTTCCGCCAGGTGGTAGAAGCGCTGGGCGGTATGGCCGCGCTGGCCGATGACATGGCCGGCGGCGATTGGGCTGCCGCTTATGGGCCGGGGAAGGGCACAAATCTCGGCGATTTAGGGGAGGGCGACGCGGTGTTGATCGTCGCCAGTGACCTGCATCAAGAGGCCCCGATTTGGTGGCTGCGCCTTAAGCAAGCGGCGGAGCGAGGCGCCAAACTGGTGGTGGCGAATGCCCGCTCAACCCGCCTGGATAAACACGCCGGTGCAGTGGTCCGGTATGCATACCCGTTGGCAGCTCAAGCGGTCAATGAACTTCGTAGTGTGGTGAAAACCGGTTCCTCGAACGGCTCCGAGGAATTGCGCCGCGCGGCGGAAGTACTTCAGGGAGCTGAGAATCTGCTTGTATTCTTCGGTCGAGAGGGCCTTGATCGAAAGAGCTCAGAAGCGTTGGCCGGCGCCAGTGCGGAACTGCTCAAGGCGGTTGGCCGAACCGGCATGGCCAACAACGGCCTTGTTCCAGTCTGGCCGCACAACAATACGCAAGGCGGCTGGGACATGGGACTTAGGCCCGCCGAGGGCGGATTGAAAGCAGCTGCCAGCAGCGTCAGCGCGCTCTGGTTGGTGGCGGCTGATCCGGTTGAGGATCAGCCCGGCATGGCCGAGCTGATCGAGGCGGCGGAGTTCGTGGTTGTGCAGGAGCTTTATCTCACCGACACGGCCCAACAGGCCGACGTGGTGCTGCCGGCGAGTTCCTACCTGGAGCGAGAGGGCACCTTCACAACCGGCGATCGCCGGCTGCAGCGGTTCTACCCGGTGCTGCCGCCCTTTGCCGAATCCAAACCGGATTGGAAGATTGCGGCGGAGATCGGGGCGAAAGCGGGTTTTGAGATTGAAGCGAGAGCGCCCTCACTCGTCCTGCAAGAGGCCGGAGAATTCAATCCTGCCTATGCCGGCATCACCTATCAGGATCTGGCGCAAACGGAGAAGCAGTGGCCCCGCGTGGGTGGTGAGCATCTGTATTTTGGCGGCACCGCCTACTCCAATCAGCAAGGGCTGGGCGTAGAGCTGCCCTCCGCTGTGGAGCGAGAGGAGGCCATCGATTTGCCGCTGGCCGAGCCCTCAACAGAGGCGGCAGAACCGCTGACTCTGGTGCCCGTCGACCGCCTCTATGATCATGGTCGAACCGTTACAAGCTCCGAGCTGCTGCATCCGCGGCTGACCTGCCGTTGATCGTCAACGAGCAGGATTCGGGGAGGGGCCATGGG
>JBKHKF010000224.1:0-5054 GCA_046537745.1 Anaerolineales bacterium
GACTGAAGCCGGTGTCCCCGGCACCGTACATTAATTTTGTTTTTCGGGAGAGCTGGACTGCCAAGGAGCATCCTCCCGGGACGTCGGCATGAGGTGTGGCTTGAGGCAATTATTCCCCTGCGTTTCTGGAAACACAAATCCATTCGTGCGCGTTTGTCGATGGCTTTGAAATTGACTGTGAAGTAGTGAGTTCCAGGACCCCCCCCAAAGGTCAGTTGACAGGGATTCCCGCCACCCGTTATTCTTGCCAGCATGAGTCAGTTTTCTTTTTTGTCGTCTAACGATTCTGTGCTGAGTGTCAGCCAGCTGACCCAGTATCTGCGGGATCTGATTGAAACGGACTACCGGACACAGGACCTTTGGGTGGAAGGAGAGGTGTCCAACCTTTCCACCCCCTCCTCCGGCCACCTGTATTTCACGCTGAAAGATAAGGAGGCGATGCTTCGATGCGTGATGTGGCGCTCACAGGTTGCCCGCCAGCGCCGTCTGCCTGCTGCCGGCGATCAAGTGGAGGTCCATGGCCGCGTCGGTATCTATGAGGCGGCCGGCCAGTACCAGCTCTATGCGGATCTCATCCGCCCGGCCGGTCAAGGTGAGCTCTATCAGGCTTTTCTGGAGCTGAAGGCCCAGCTTCAGGAGGAGGGCCTATTCGACCCCGAGCGGAAAAGGCCGCTGCCGGCGTTCCCCCGGCGAATTGGCATCGTCACTTCCCCTACCGGCGCCGCGCTACAGGACGCGCTGGATGTTCTGGAGCGTCGCTTTCCGATGGCGGAGGTGCTGCTGGCAGAGACGCCGGTCCAGGGCGCAGATGCGCCGGCCGGGGTGATCGACGGACTGAGGCTGCTTCAGGCCGAAGGCGAGGTGGATGTGATTCTGTTGATCCGGGGCGGTGGCTCGCTGGAGGATCTGGCCGCGTTCAATGAAGAAGCCGTTGCCCGGGCCATCGCAGCCGCCGACGTCCCCATTGTCACCGGGGTTGGTCACGAAACGGATTTCACCATCGCGGATTTCGTGGCGGACGTGCGAGCGCCGACGCCCTCGGCCGCCGCGGAGATTGTTTCACCGGACCAGGCCGAGCTCGCCTTGTCACTGGGCGCCCTTGAGGCCAGGCTCACCGGCGCATTCCAGGATGATCTCGAGAGCCGACGTTGGCGGCAGGAACAGATGCAGCGAAGGCTTCGTAGAGTATCGCCCAGGGCTCAATTGGAAAACGCGCGGCAGCGCGTCGACGACCTGCAGCGGCGGGCGCATTCACAGATTCAACAGATCATCCAACTTCGCCGATCTCAGCTTGAGGGCGTACAGGCCACGCTCAGGGTGGTGGGACCGCCATCGGTGTTGTCCCGGGGTTATGCGCTGGTTCGGAACCAGGCTGGCGATCTGATTCGTTCAGCCGATCAGCTTCACTTGGATGAACTAATTTCAATCCGACTCTCCAGCGGGAAGGCGCAGGCCAGAGTGGAGGACTTTGGATCGGGGGATGGGCAAAATGATGTATGATTCAAGGCTGACTGAGGGATATTATGACTAAAGCGGACACTGTCGAAGAGCTGAGTTACGAAGAGGCTTTTACGGCACTCGAGGAGGTAGTAGAGGAACTCGAGGCCGGGGATCTTCCCTTGGAAAAGGCGCTGGAGGAATTTGAGCGAGGGCAGGCACTGGCGGCCCGCTGTAGTGAACTGCTCGAGCAGGCCGAGTTGAGGCTCCGGCGCATGATGGAAGAGGAGGCCGAGGCCCTGGCCGCCGAGGTTAATGTGGAGGACGACTAGTTGAGCGGAAGTCCGTTTCTTCAGAATTCGGTGCTGTTGGCGGCGCTGGTAGCGTGGATGCTTGCTCAGATATTCAAAGTGCCGCTCCAGTATCTTCGGGAGGGAGAATGGGATTGGACGGTGCTCGTTCGCCCTGGCGGCATGCCCTCCTCGCATTCCGCGCTCATCACCGCCGGAGCTCATGGTGTGGGCCTGACGGTGGGATTTGACTCGCCTGTCTTCGCCTTGGCTGTAGTCATCGCGATGATCGTAATTTACGATGCCACCGGCGTCCGCCGCCAGGCAGGCCGGCATGCGGAGATCATCAACACCATCATCCGGGATCTATTTGAGGGGCATCAATTGAACCAGGAGCAGCTTCGCGAGGTGCTGGGCCATTCGCCCATTGAGGCGTTAGTGGGGCTGTTGCTAGGCCTGACCGTTGCCCAGGTTTTGGTCCCCTTGCTCGAGGGTTTGATCTGAGTTCCCCTGGCCCTCGGCCCGGCTGAGCAGCAATCTGGGCAGGTTGGTGGTTTCGGGGGAGCCCACCAGCCAGGCTACCAGCCAGAACAAAAGCCCTCCACCGGCCACTCCGACAATGCCCACCAACCAGGCCGGTTGGGAGGTGGTCAGGTTGAGCCAAAGAAGCAGACCGCCGCTCATAACCCCACCGGCGAGCACGGTCGCGACCAAACCCCGCCGCATACGATGGAAATCCAGTCCATTCAAACGACGTCTCATCAGAACCAGCAGCCCAATGGCTTCCAACGTGGTCGCCAAGGAATTGGCCAGCGCTAAGCCGCCGTGGGGAGGCAGGCCCCAGCGGCGGAAGAGCTCAGCGAAGAGGAGGCTGAGCAGGATATTCAGGCCCATGGCCAGGCTGCCCAGCAGGACGGGGGTCTTAGTGTCCTGCAGCGCGTAGAAAGCGCGGGAGATGATTTCCACCAGGCCGTGACCAACCAGGCCTGTGCTGTACCAGAGCAGCGCCCAGGCAACCAGGTCCGTGGATTCAGCGCCGAAGGCGCCGCGCTGGAAGAGCGTGGCGACAATGGGCTTTCGCAGCAGGATCAGCCCCAGGCTGGCAGGCAGGGATAAAAAGACCACCCCGCGCAATGTGATGGCAAGGGATCGGCGCATTCGATCCAGCGCGCCCTGGGCTGCCTGGGCGGAGAAGGTCGGCAGCGCTGCGATGGCTATAGCCTGAGCGATCACAACCTGCGGCATCAGCATGATGAAGAAGCCATAGCCGATAGCAGCCAGGCTCCCCTCCGGCATGCCCGAGGCCAGGATGGTGTTGACCAGGAAGTTGAGTTGGACCACGGCCACGCCGATCAGTCGAGGTGCCATCAAAGTGCCGACCCGCCGGACGGCCGGATCCGCCAGCCCCAAACCGAGGTTGTACCGCGCCTGCCGCCGGCGCAGTGCGGGGAGCTGGACCCCGAAGTGCATGGCCGAGCCCAAGACGACGCCCCAGGCCAGCCCATGGATGCCGAAACGCGGCACAAAGAACACCACGCCAATAATCCAGCCCAACCACAGCATGGTGGGGGCCAGCGCTGGCAGCAGGAAATGCTGATGGGCATTTAAAATGCCCATCAATAATCCGCTCAAGCCGAAGACAACGGCCGAGATTAATAGAATGCGCAGCAGTGAGACGGTCAGCGAGGTGGTCTGTGAATCGAGGCCGGGCGCCAGCACGTTCGGCACCAGCCAGGGTGCGGCCAGCCAGGCGATGAACGCGGTTGCGGATAAGGCGACGAACAGCAGGTTGGCGATGGAGGAGGCGAGCCGCCAGGCACCCGGCCGATCGCCCCGGGTCAGAAATTCAGTGAATGTGGGCACAAAGGCGGACGCCAGCGCGCCGCCAGCCATCAGGTTGAACAAGATTTCGGGAAGGCGGTTGGCGGCGGTGAAGGCGTCCAGCTGCGCGCTGGTGCCAAATGCTTGCGAGACCATGACCCATTTCACCAGACCGGTGAGGTTTGACAGCACAAACCCAGCCATGACCACGCCGGCGGCGCGGGCGATGGTGTGATCTTCAATGGCAGTGACGTCTTCCATGGCGTGCGATTATAGCAGTCTCGGCTCCCCCAGGGTGGATCGGAGCCTGCGATGGGCGCAGTGCAAACGGCATGGCGGTCATCCATATGAAAGGCTCAATTGCGGGCGATGAATGAGTTCCCGGGCGCTGGTCGAGGTGGGCTTCTTGCGATCTTTGATGAGGGTCGATGGGGCGCTGGTCGGTCGCTTTTTAGCCCGGATTGGCTATCATGGGAGAACCAATGAGAGCCGGGGACGCCGACCCCGGCTCTCTTGTAAGGAGGAGAAGAAGAGATTTCGCCCTTCGACATTAAATATACGCATCCCGGGCGGCCCCTGCTGGACGCAAGAGCAACCCTTAACCTACGGAATCCCTACGCTTGGCTGATAAATTCGGCCCTTTTAGGAGTTCGGTACCAGTGCGAGACGCTCTCCGTGGGAATCGAGGGGATCTGTCATGGACGCTGATCAAGCCGCAGCGCCGGACTGGCTTCGGCATTGGATCGATCATGTTCCCAGGGGAAACGCGCTGGATCTGGGCGCTGGCAGCGGAGAACTCTCGGTTTGGTTAAGCCAACGTGGTTTTCAGGTGACGGCGGTTGAGCGGGACCCAGAGGCGTTGACGGCACTGCGTCACCGAGCAGAAAATTTCAGGTTCCAGGTAGTTGAAGCGGATCTGGCCAGCTTCCAGCCCAAGCCTCAATCCCAATCGCTGATTTTAGCGGCCGCTGTTCTCCATTTCTTGATGCCAGGCCGATTGAAAAAGGTTGCTGAACGGATGGAACATGCCCTCATTCCAGGGGGCTTCTTGATGGCCGAGGTGTTGACGATCGATGATCCGAGCTTTCGGGAGCGGGTGGAAAAGCAGGAGCCAATTGAGCCGAACACCTACCCAATCGAGGGTGGCGAGGGGTTTATCCATTACTTCGAAAAGGGGGAGCTGAAACGGGTATTCCCGGAGCTCCAGATCCTTCGATATGAGGAGGACCGCCGGGCGGCACCTGCGGCCATCGGAGGTTATCGGGCTGGTGCAACCCTGGTCGCACGACGCCCTCACCCCTGATGTACAATGGTCAGCATGATGTCTAATTCAGAGGTCAACGTCCTGATTGCCGTGCCGTTTCCAGAGGAATTGGTGGAGCGGTTGCGAGCTGTTTCTCCACGTTTGAACATCACCGTCGCACCGGCGAGCGATGGGGAACAGCTGCCGGATTCAACGCTGCAGGAAGCGGAAGTTCTATACACGGCGCGCGCGCTGCCCGACCC